>WTCH01000255.1 GCA_013138675.1 Woeseiaceae bacterium
ACAGGCAGGCGATCTACCATGCCCTTGATCAATTTTCGACCGCGTTGCTCGTGACCCGGATGTGACGGGAGTTCGGAGAGTCTTGTCGTCGCCTTCCCCAGGTCATGCACGAGGGCTGCGAATCGTACTTCGACGTCGTCGCTGAGTTTCTCGGATTGCTCTACAACCATCATCGTGTGTACACCGGTATCGACTTCAGGGTGCCACTTGACGGGTTGCGGCACGCCAAACAATGCATCGACTTCCGGAAACACGACACGCAGTGCGCCACAGGCACGCAACGCCTCGAAATAGAGTCGCGGATTGGGCCCGGCGAGCGCAGATTCGGTTTCTTTCCAGACCCGGTCCGGCACGAGCGCATCCGCTTCACCGTCTGCCACCATCTGGCGCATCAGGTCGCGCGTTTCCGGGGCGATGCGAAAGCCGAGGTGAGCAAATCGTGCGGCGAACTTCGCGGCTCGAAGGATGCGCACCGGGTCTTCGATAAACGCGTCTGACACGTGGCGGATCAGGCGCCTTTCGAGGTCCTGGAGCCCGCCAAACGGGTCGATCAGTTCACCCGAGTCGTCAACGGCCAGCGCATTGATCGTCAGGTCGCGACGGCTGAGATCTTCCTCAATCGTCACGTCGGGTGAGGTGTCGAATGCAAAGCCGTGATATCCGGCCGCCGTCTTTCGTTCGGTTCGGGCGAGTGCGTACTCTTCGTTACTGTCGGGATGCAGAAAGACGGGAAAATTCTTGCCGACCTGTTTGTAACCCTCGCCGGTAAGTTCGTCCGGTGTCGCGCCCACGACGCACCAGTCCCGTTCCTTCACGGGAAGTCCCAGCCGCTCATCACGAACGGCGCCACCGACGAGGTACACTTGCATCGGGCGATTCTAGCATCGAGGGCAGACATGATCGTAACGTTCGGCAATCGGTGTGGCCGTGGGCTGATTCTGGGCTGCATCACGCTATCGCTGTCCGGTTGTTACTACGTGCAGGCGGCACGTGGTCAACTCGACGTGATGAGCAAGCGTGAGCCGATCAACGAACTCATCGAAGCGCCCGACACGCCCGAGGATCTGGCGCTGCGGCTGGAATTGGTAAATGAAGCCAGGCAGTTCGCAATCGATGAACTGCAGCTGCCCGACAATGACAGTTATCGCAGTTATGCGGATCTTGGGCGTGACTACGTCGTATGGAACGTCTTTGCCGCACCCGAGTTTTCTCTCGATCCGAAAACGTGGTGCTTCCCGGTGGCCGGTTGTGTTGCTTATCGTGGCTACTTCTCAGAGGACGCGGCAGAGCGCAAGGCGGAGCAGCTGCACGATGATGGCTTTGACGTCGCAGTCGGTGGTATTTCGGCGTACTCAACATTGGGCAGGTTCGATGATCCGGTACTGAACACGATGATGCACTGGGCGGACGCGGACCTTGTCGCGACCATTTTTCATGAATTGGCCCACCAGGTGCTTTACGTCAAGAACGACAGTGCTTTCAATGAATCGTTCGCGACTACTGTCGAGGAAATTGGTATCGAACGGTGGTTATCCAGCCGCGATCAGGACGCCGACTTCAGTGACTACGTCGAGCGCCGGGAACAGCGCAAGGTGACATTGGAGGTTATTGCCGTGGCGCGCACGGATCTCGAAAAGCTTTACGCGACTTCAATGGCAGCACACGAAATGCGGCGTGCCAAGGAAATCAGGCTTGCGCAGTTGGCCAGTGAACTGCCTGCTGATTTCGAAATCGATCTGAACAACGCACGACTTGCCTCAATGAGTCTGTACCAGAGCCGTGTACCTGAGTTTCGGGCGTTGTACGAGGAATGTGAGCGCGAGTTGCGCTGCTTCTACGACCAGGCCGAATTTTTGAGTCAGTGATCGCCCGCTGGCCAGGTCCCCCTTGAGGGGAGGCGGGCTCCTACTCTAGTTTTGGGCCACCTGTTCGGTTTTCGACTCAGCACTGACGATGCGCATTTCGTCCGACAGGCGCCGCACTTCACCCGTCATGCGCCAGTGGAAGATTATCTCGGCTGCCAACACGCGCCGGACATAGCCACGGGTTTCATTGAACGGAATATTCTCTATCCACACGCGTGCATCCAGGTCCCCGACCTGTGGCAACCACGCGTCGACGCGATGTGGGCCGGCATTGTAGGCGGCTGTTGCGAGTACCTGGTTGCCGCCGTAACGCGCGGCCATCTGGCCGAGGTAGGTTGTTCCCAGCCGAATGTTGCTCTGGGGATCTGTCAGTGTATCCAGGCCGGAATATGGCAGTTTAATCTCCCGGGCGACTTTCTTGCCGGTTGCTGGCATCAGCTGCATAAGGCCAATAGCGCCGGCACTCGAGCGGACATCGCGCATGAACAGGCTTTCGCTGCGGGCAACGCCATACGCCCAGGTGAGCGATATGCTCGCCTCTGCAGCGTACTCCTGGAACGTCTCGTCATAGGGCATCGGGTAGCGTAGCGACAGGTCGTCGTAATCACCGACACTTGCCGCTGCGGCGATCGCGCGCGAATGCCATCCCCAGCGATGGGCGAGAATCGCAGCCTGCATTTTGTCTGCCTTGTCGAAGTAACTTACGGTGGCATCCCATTCGGAGCGACCGCGGCCATCGAGCCCAACCTGGAACAACTCCCGCGCACGTGAAAGGTCTGGTCGATCGCCAAGCTCGGCAAGCCGCTGCTCGTCTGCAACAAACGCACTGCCGCCCAACGCGTAGGGCAGGGCGAGTTCGTCGGCTGCGAGGAAGCCATAATAGCTGCGCTCATTTGCGAGCTCAGCGAGAACCGCTTCGCCTTCAGGAATGCGGTTGTTGCGTTGTAACGCAATGCCTCGCCAGTAACGCCATTCTTCGGTATTGAGTTCCGTGTTGCTCATCGCATCAATGTCGGCAAGCAGGTTCGACCAGTCATGTTTCCGCAAACTCGAGCGTGCGCGCCAGCGCATGACTTCATCGTTTTGCGCGGCCACCGGCAACTTGATCAGTAGTTCGTAGGCACCCGGTAAATTGTCTCGCGCTGTCCACAAGGCAATATGTCTTGATGTGCGCAGCTCCTGTTCGGCGCTGAAACGCTTGCCCTTTGAGATGCCCTTCCAGAGTGTGAATGCGAGGTCAGGGTCGTCATAGGTGATGCGCTCGATAGCGTAAGCGAGTTGCTCTCGAGTTGCGGCATCATTGGTCCACTTCTTATCGTTGCGCACAAACGACTCGGGATTGCGCTGTGCGGTAATCCACTGGCTCGCGATATCAATGTGTTGCTGGTCGATTGATTTGCCGAGCCAACGCGCTATCGAAAACTCGCGCGCATCTATCGCGAGCTCAAAACGCCTTAGGTACTGGGTTTGGTGCAGATGGTTCTGATTGCTCAGGAACTGGAAGACCGGGTTGCATTCCTCAACCTGGCTTTCGCCAACCGTCCACAAGTCGACTGCGCGGTTCACGACGCGTGCTGTACGCCCTGCCTCGAGTTCGGCCTGCAGTGCCAGGCAGTCGAGTTTGGCAACGTCGAGTCCCTGGTAGAACTGCTGGTAAATGCTCAGGTAGCTGTCGAGGTGGCCAATGCGGGCCAGGTGCAGGGCGTAGCGGTAGCGTAGCTCTCGCGCCGGCTTGAGCACGCCATAGTGGTCCAGGAAACTCTCGACCTGGCCGTGATCGATTTTTTTCAGGTTGGCCCGAAACCATGCGGCTCGAAGGTCGGGCCAGAGGACGTAGTCCTCGAGCGACTGCCGGTCACTGGCACTGAGCGCATCCACTGCACTCCAACTGCCGAGTTCGACGTCCGCGTAAACGCGTTTGAAGAGTTCGCGCTGTGAATCAAGAGCGTTGTCGGCCAATACGACCGGGCTGGCCGCAAGAATCAGCAGCGCCCAAAGGTACGCACGAATTCGTTGAGCTGTGTTTCGCGTCAGAGGCATCGTTAGAAACAGAAGCTACAAGAGCCTCTGATTCTAACGTATTTGCAGGCTAACGTAATTGGACCATTAGCGTATTTGAAGCATTAGGGATCGATCGCCGCGCTGCACGAGCAAGAACAGAATATTGTTGGCGCGGGCGAGCTCACCAAGCTGCTGCACATTGCGAACCGTGCGGCGATTCACCGCAGTAATCACGTCGCCGGTACGAATGCCGCGTTGTGCCGCCGGGCTACCATCCTCGACGCCGGTCACTTCAATACCGCCTTCTGCACCGCTCGACGTCGTAAAAGTCGCAAACTGCGCACCCTCCAGACCCGGGTGTATGTCTGTGCCGTCGCTGAGTGCAACCTGTTGTTGCTGAAGTATCGCGGTTGTGTTCTTCGTCTCACCATCACGGATGTAGGTGATATTGACGTCCTCGCCCGATCCCATCAGGCCGATCGCATTGCGTAGCTTCGAGGCATCGTCGATCTTGTTTCCGTCCACCGCAACGATGATGTCGTCAACCCTGAGGCCGGATTTTTCAGCTGCGGAACCTGGCACGATCTCGGTAATCAGCGCTCCCTGGTCGACAGAGGCATTCAGCGCTTCAGCGGCTTCAGCATCGATACCCTGGATGGTCACGCCAAGCAGGCCGCGGCGCACTTCGCCAAAGTCGAGAATCTGGCTCATGATCGAACTGGCAATTTCGGTTGGAACCGCAAAGCCGATACCGACATTGCCGCCGGACCGGCTGACGATCATCGAGTTAATGCCGACGAGTTCGCCGTTCATGTTCACAAGCGCGCCACCCGAGTTGCCGGGATTAATCGAGGCGTCCGTCTGGATGAAATCCTCATAGCCGTCACGATTGAAACCAGCGCGGCCCAGTGCACTGACAATGCCCGAGGTCACTGTATGGCTCAGCCCGAATGGATTTCCGATCGCCAGCACGAAATCGCCAACCCGGACGATTTCCGAGTCCCCAATGGGCATTTCGACGAGGCCTTCGGCCTCAACCTTGATCAGGGCGATATCCGTTGCCGGGTCCGAGCCGATGATCTCGGCATCGTGGGTTTCCCCGTCCATCAGCGTTACCTGGATTGTATCGGCGTTGGCGACGACGTGGTGATTCGTGAGGATGTAGCCACGCAAAGCATCAACGATGACACCGGAACCGGCACTAACGGCTTCGCTTGTCCCCCCGGGCACGTTGGGTCCGCCAAAAAACCGCCAGAACGGGTCGTCACCAAACGGGTTTCGCTGCGTAACCGTATGGGAGACGCGGATGTTCACGACGGCCGGCGAGGCCCTCTCGACAAGGGGCGCCAGGCTGGGCACAGCCTGACCGTCCAGGACGGCAGGCATTTGTGCGGTTGCAGTTGCCGATACGGCGAGTAAAAGTCCGGCAAGGGCCAGTCGCATGTTCGAAATCATCGTATTCCTCATAACAAGATCAGACCTATATAGGGCGGGCCGGTTCATTCAAGCCTGGGGCGGGCCAGTCCATTAAAGCAAAGATGCCCGATCGCAACAAAGCGTTGCAACCGGGCAATCTGATTTTGTGCCTCAGGCGACTTCGACAGTAATGCGTCGCGGCTGCACGACGGGCAGCTTGGGAATCGACACTTCGAGGATGCCATTGGTGCTCCTCGCGGCAATGCCCTCTGCATCCGCAGTTTCCGGCAGCGTGAAACGGCGATGGAAACGGCCGCTGACGCGCTCAAAGCGGCGTACGCCTTCAGCGTCTTCATGTTTTTCGGTGTGGCGTTCGCCTGCGATCGTCAAAACGCCATCTTCCATACTGATGTCGATGTCAGCGGCAACGACGCCCGGGACATCGGCCCTGATCAGGAAACGTTCGTTTTCTTCTATAATGTCGACAGCAGGGACCCAGTCAGAAACGGGTGTTTCAGGGCCGCCACGCCCGCTGCGGCGGGCTTGAATGCGGTCCAGATCGCGCTGTACAAGGTCGGCGATCGACCATGGTTCAAAACGTACAAGGTTCATCATTTTCTCCTGGCATTTACGGACGAAGCACAGAAAATTGTGATCGTCAAAAAGCTCTTGTTGAGGAAAATGGGGTCGCAAAATGGCAATTCAAGACCGGGATTTGTCGATTGCTCCGGCCGCATATGCGCATTTTTTAACGATTTCAGCGTTTCACTTAATGCCACTATATGTAGTGGATTTAAAATTTGCCGAAAGTGTCATTTTTTTTCCCATGTATTTAAAGGACTTACTGCAGAACAATTCGTAACTCATTGTTTTTAAACTCTAAAAGCCTTCGGGCTAAATTCCGACAAACCCTTGACAGTCGACCGCTACGGGCATAATCTTGTCTTCGTTCGGACACAACATCTTGTGTCCAATCATGAAAGGAAACGAGGCCATTTCTGGCACTCGCCGCGTGAAAAAGCACGCGCGGTGGGCGGGTCGCTGTTTCTCTTTGAAAAGTGCAAAAAACAAGAGTGATCTCCATAAAGTGGAGATATACGGGGTCTCCACCACGGAGAAGAAGGGGAGAAGTTAGACCAATGAAGTCCGCCGTTCATATGGATGCGCACACGGTCACCGACATCGAATTTCAGGCAGCATCGATCGATATTTGGGATGCGAAATATCGGCTTACTGCTAAAGACGGTAACACGATCGACGACACGATAGACGACACGTATAAACGCGTGGCGAATGCACTGGCAAATGTTGAGGTCGAATCAAAGCGCGAGTATTTCTACAAGGAATTTCTCTGGGCGTTGCGTAGCGGAGCCATACCCGCCGGGCGCATCATTTCCAACGCCGGTGCCCAGGAGCACAAGCCGGCCACATCAACGATCAACTGCACCGTGTCCGGTACGGTTGGCGATTCGATGGACAATATTCTCAATAAGGTCCACGAGGCCGGGCTCACGCTGAAAGCCGGATGCGGCATTGGCTATGAGTTTTCGACGCTGCGACCGAAAGGTGCGTACGTTAGCGGCGCCGGTGCGTACACCTCGGGGCCACTGTCGTTCATGGATATCTACGACAAGATGTGCTTCACGGTGTCGTCGGCAGGTGGGCGCCGCGGTGCACAGATGGGCACATTTGATGTCGGTCACCCGGATGTCATGGAATTCATACGCGCCAAGCGCGAGGCCGGCCGTCTGCGTCAGTTCAACCTGTCGCTGCTGGTCACCGACGAGTTCATGCAGGCGGTAATTAAAGAGGACGACTGGGCGCTGGCATTCCCTATAACGCAAAAGGAACTTGACGAGGAAGAGCTCGACATCAACGACCACACGCAGTTCGTGTGGCGTGAGTGGCCGGAGCCCGGCAATTACGTCAAGGACAAGCAGGGTCTCGTCGCCTGCAAGATCTACAAGACCCTCCCGGCACATCGTGTCTGGGACCTGATCATGGCATCGACCTACGATTTCGCCGAGCCAGGTTTCGTGTTGATCGACAAGGTCAACGAGATGAACAACAACTGGTTCGAGGAGAATATTCGTGCGACGAACCCTTGTGGTGAGCAACCGTTGCCGCCGTATGGGTCGTGCCTGCTCGGATCGGTTAATCTGACACGCTTTGTTGTCGACCCGTTTACAGACAAGGCGCGATTCGACTGGGACGCGTTCCGCAAGGTTGTCAAAACATTCACTCGTATGCTCGACAACGTCGTCGAAATCAATGGTCTGCCACTCCCGCAGCAGCGCAATGAGATCCAGAGAAAACGCCGCCATGGCATGGGTTTCCTGGGCCTGGGGTCCACGATCACGATGATGCGCATGCAGTACGGTGATGAGGGCGCCGTGGAGTTCACCGAGGCCGTTGCGCGGGAGCTCGCGCTTGCCGGGTGGGAAGAGGCGCTCGAACTGGCCAATGAGAAAGGGCCGGCGCCGATCATGAGTGAGCAGTTCGAAGTCACGGAAGAGATACTGCGCAAACGGCCTGAAATGACGGCAGACGGCTACCAGGTCGGTGACAAGGTGCCCGGTCGCATTTTGCACGCACGCTACAGTCGCTACATGCAGCGCGTTGCTGCCGAAGCGCCGCAGCTGGTCGAGAAACTCGCCGAAGTGGGCGCACGATTCACGCACCACAGCTCAATAGCGCCGACGGGCACAATCTCCCTGTCACTGGCGAACAATGCGAGCAACGGCATAGAGCCGAGCTTTGCGCACCACTATTTCCGCAACGTCATTCGCACGGGTAAAAAATCGAAGGAAAAGGTCGACGTCTATTCGTTCGAGATGCTCGCGTACCGCGAACTCATCGACAAGGATGCGACGCCGGCAGGCGCAAGTGTAGACGGCGAGGGAACGAGTCTGCCGGACTACTTCATCACAGCGGAAGACGTATCGCCGAAAGCGCATGTCGATATTCAGGCGGCAGCACAGAAGTGGGTTGATTCATCGATCTCGAAAACGGCCAACGTGCCTACGGATTACCCCTACGAGGACTTCAAGGATATTTACCTGTATGCCTACAAGCAGGGATTGAAAGGGTGCACGACCTTCCGTTTCAATCCGGAGGCATTCCAGGGTGTGCTGGTCAAAGAGAAAGACCTTAAGAACACGGTCTACAAATTCGAGCTTGCCGACGGTTCAACCGTCGAGCTGAAGGGTGACGAGGAGATCGAGTACGACGGTGAGGTACACACCGCCGCGAACCTTTTCGACGCATTGAAAGAAGGCTATTACGGAAAATTCTGAGCAAACAATGATCAAGATAGAAAAGAAAATCGTCGGCTACGCCGTCGCAAAACCTGAGTCCGCGGAGAAAGCCGAAAAACCCGAATTCAAGCGTGAAGGTGGCGGTGGCGATCGTGCTGAAGTCATACGTATGCATGAGAAGCTCGAGCGCCCGGAAATGCTGGTGGGCTCGACCTATAAGGTGAAAACACCAATCTCCGATCACGCGATGTACGTCACGATTAATGACATCATCCTGAATCAGGGTACCGAGCACGAGAAGCGCCGGCCGTTTGAGATTTTCATCAACTCCAAGAATCTGGATCACTACCAGTGGATCGTCGCGTTGACGCGCATTATCTCTGCCGTGTTCCGTAAGGGCGGTGATGTCGCATTTCTCGTCGATGAGTTAAAGGCTGTGTTTGATCCGCGTGGTGGCTATTGGCAGGCGGGTGGCAAGTTCATGCCGTCGATCATTGCCGAGCTCGGCTACATCGTCGAGAAACATCTGATTGCCATCGGCATGATGGCAGCACCAGGCCTGGACCAAGCGCAGCAAGAGCTGCTTGCCGAGAAACGCGCCGAGTACGAGGAAGGGAAGAGGCAACAGGATGCATTCTCGAAGAGTGACTATCCGGAAGGTGCCCAGCTCTGCGCGAAGTGCAGCACGGCAGCCGTGATCAAGATGGATGGTTGCATGACCTGCCTGTCGTGTGGCGATTCCAAATGCGGATGACCGGGAGCTAACGCCGCTTCTCGGACGCACGAGTGCGTGTTCTCTACAACCTGCTGACATACCTGCTGCAGATTCCTGTGGCCGCGTACTTGCTGGTACGTGCGTTGCTGAATGCAAGCTATCGCGACCGCTTCGGCCAACGATTCGGCGTCGGCTTCCCACAACTCGACAAGTGCATCTGGATACACGCCGTCTCGGTCGGTGAGGTCCAGGCTGCCGTGCCGCTGATTCGCGCAATCGGCAAGCGCTTTCCAAACCACAACATGCTGATCACGACAGTAACGCCGACCGGCGCGGCTCGGGTGGAAGCGAATTTTGGCAATACCGTCAGCCATTGCTACATACCTTTCGAGATGCCCGTCGCAGTTGACCGCTTCTTCGCATCCGTTAAACCTGAACTTGCGTTGATCATGGAGACGGAGATCTGGCCCAATCTGTACCAGGGCTGCGGGCTTCGGGAAATTCCACTCGTTCTCGTCAGCGCAAGAATCTCGCCCAACTCCGTCGACAAATACCGCAGGTTTCTGCCGCTATTTCGCGAGACGTTATCGCACGGAATCATCATCGCGGCGCAAAGTGAAACCGATGCTGAGCGTTTCCGTTCACTGGGCGCAAGTCCCGTGCGCACCTGGGTCACCGGGAATATAAAGTTCGATATCGAGTTACCATCCGACCTGGCTGAACGCGGCACCGAGTTTCGGCAACAGTACTTCGGTGACCGGCCCGTCTGGATCGCCGCGAGTACGCACGATCAGGAGGAACAAGACGTTCTGAGTGCCCACCGGACCCTGCTTGAGAGCTATCCGGACTTGCTACTGGTGCTGGTTCCCCGGCATCCCGAACGATTCGCAACTGTTGCGGACATGATCGACAAGGCGGGTTTCGAAACGGTCGCGCGGACCGAGGAGCAACCGTGTCCTGCCGAGGCAAGTGTGTTCCTCGGCGATACGATGGGTGAGGTGCCTTTGTTTTACGCCGCCAGCGACATCGCCTTTGTCGGCGGCAGCCTGGTGCCGATTGGCGGACACAATCTGCTTGAACCAGCAGCATTGGGCTTGCCTCTCATCAGTGGACCGCATGTATATAACGCCCAGGATATCTCGGACATGTTTATCGATCTGGGTGCCTGCCGCATCGTCAACGATGCGGCGCAACTCGTCGTAGCGGTCGATAACCTGCTGGCGAATCCTGACGAAGCGTCCACACAGGGCGGAAAGGGCCTGAGTATCGTGCAACGAAATCGTGGCGCGCTGGCGCGCCTGCTTACATTGCTCGAGCCGCTAATTGGCGAGAACCAGGACGCGGCTGAGTAGCAATTACTTTGAGGCGGCGGCCGCCTCAGCTGCAAACAACTCCTCGGGTGTTGGACGTTCCGTCAGCCACTTGTCGATCTCTTCCAGGTCCTGAATCTGCAAACTTCCAGCAGCTTGTTTGAGTCGCAGGGCATTCATCAGGTAGTCGTAGCGAGCCTGGTAGAACAGCGTGATGGACCGGTACAACGCGAACTGTGAGTCAAGGACGTCTACGATCGTACGCGTACCAACATCGAAGCCCGCCTGAGTTGCCTCGAGCGCCGTCTGGCTCGATTCCACGGCCTGTTCCAGCGCCTCAACACGACTCATTTCCGACAAGACGCCGAGATAGGCATCGCGTGTCTGACGCTCGGTTTCGCGGGTTACGCGTTGCAATTGCTCGCGTGAAGCCCTGTGCAGATAGACGGCCTCACGAACGCGGGATGAGGTAGAACCACCCGAGAAAATGGGAATGGTCACCTGGATACCGAAACTGTCGCTGTCGAAGTCGCGTTTCGTGTCGAGAAAGCCGGGTCCCGTATTTTGTTCAGCTTCACTGCTTGAGTTGCCGGAATTCGCGACAAGATCGACGGTCGGATAATGGCCATTGCGGCGGAAAGAAATCTCATCCCTGGCCAGCTTTTCGTCCAGGCGACTGGATACGAGTGCGAGATTCTGTGAAAGCGCCAGGTCGACCCAGTCCACTTCGGCGGCAGGGGTCGGCGCGCGCATCGGAAATTCATCGCCAGGCGCAGACAGGTTGCTTACATACTCGCCCGTGATCTCCCGCAGGAACTCACGCGCTGTGGCCATAACACGCTTGGCTCCGATCTCGTCAGCAACAGCCTGATCGTATGCGGCCTGTGATTCCTGCACATCGGTAATCGCGATAAGGCCGACCTCGAAGCGCTGTTTCGCCTGTTCAAGTTGGCGCGCGATTGCCAGTCTGTTTTTGTGCAAGGACGTTAGTCGATCCTCTGCTCCGAGCACATCGAAGTAGGTCTGACCGACTCGAATCACGAGGTCCTGTTGTGCGGCCTCGCGGTCTGCTTCTGCCCTGGCGACAAGGCTGTCGGCGCGCCTCAATCCGACGAGCTGGTCCCAGCGAAACAGTGTTTGACGCAAAGAGAATTGCCAGCGTGTGGTTTCGTCCCGCGTTATCGACTCAAACGGGACCGGTATCACTTCGAGATTGCCTGAGCCCGGCGGAATTTCAATAAACTGGTTGAACGTGCCGGAACCGTCACTGTTGGTCTTGGTCCAGTCACCTGAAAAATCGATCTGCGGCAGGTAGACACCGCGCGCCTGAGGTTCTGCCTCGAGCGCGGCCAGCCTGCGTGCCTCGGCTTCGTGGATTCTCGGATCGCTTTGCAGTGCCTGCTGGTAGACCTCGAGCAGGGATGCGGCGTGACCGAGTCCAGGCATCGCCAGGGCGCCAATCATTACGAGTAAGAGTTTGAATTTTATTACGTTTTTCATTGTTTTGTGTTCCGCGGGTTGGACGGGCGGGGCACCGCCTGAGGTGTTATGGTCAACTATATCACTAAACCAGTCATTACTGGAATACATTTCTTAGATGTTACAACACCTTAAGTGGTTTCATCTCAGAATAAAAACTGCGGTGGTTTGCTGCCGTTGACGAGTGGCGCCAGCACGGTCTCGAACAGGCTTTCGCTCTGCCAGTCGTTATCACCGGTTCTCGTTACCAGGCGCGCATCCATGGCGGGGCCGGCGCCGACAACGACGAACAACCTGCCGCTCGGATTCAGCGCCTCGACGAAACGCGGATCGAAATCCTCGATCGAGCCCGTTATCGCAACGACATCAAATTTCTCATCCGGCAATTTCTGCATAGCATCCATCGACAACAGCTTCACGTTGCTTATTCCAGAATCTTCAAGATTCACTTTGGCTGCTTCCAGAAAGTCGTCGTGAATATCGACGCTGGTGACACTGTCTGAAAGACGCGCCAGGCACGCGGCGAGAAAACCGCTACCGGTACCAATCTCCAGAACATTGTCGGTACTTGTCGGCTTGAGCGCCTGCAGCACTCGACCTTCGAGGGTAGGTGTCATCATGAACTGGCTGTGTCCGATCGGAATCTCCGTATCGGCGAATGCCAGCGCTTCATACCCGGTAGGTACGAATTGTTCCCGGGGGATATTCCTGAGCACCCGCAGGACGTCCGGATGCAGGACGTCCCATGCACGAACTTGCTGGTCGACCATCTGCTGGCGCGCGAAATCAGTATCCATTCTTTGGTATTCCTAAAAGTTTGAAATTAAAGCGAAAACTCGACTTTTCATACATTATGGTGAATCGCATCAAGCCACCGCAGTTGCTGGGATATGCTTACGAAGGAGATGCACATCGAGCCGATAATAATAACAAATGATCTGCCGGCAGCATCCGACTTAATATATTGGGCTTCGAATGTCCTCTGAATTTATCATCATTCTACTTTCGACATTGTTGCTGCTCGCAGTGATCGCCGGGGTCATGCTGTGGTCCGGCAAGAGGCGTTCGACAGGTCGTATGGCCAGTCTCAACCAGGAAATGCTGGATGCCTCGCATGACGCGTCGGTCGGTCGACGCCTGAGTGTTCCTGCCGATCCGGACGCCGCGCAACTCGCAAGTACGATCAATCGCCTGTTCGACGCAGTGGGCGAGCGCGACGAAAAAATACGCGGACGCGATCGACTGTTCACCGACTTCGCAAAAACGCTCCCGGAAATTGTCATCGTTCACGATGAGAAAATCCTGTTGGCCAATGAATCGGCAGCTGGGCTCATAGGACTCGAATCACAACAACTGATCGGTCGCGAGGTCGCCGACCTGGTAAAGCCCGCTTATCGCGCATTGTTTCGCAATACGATGGCGAAAAGGATGGCCGGAGAGAACGTGCCACGTCGCCTCGAGATACAGCTGATCAACGGCAATGAGGCGGGGCTCTGGGTGGAGGCGCAGAGTTCCAATATCGAGTTTCATGGCCATAGGGCGATCCTCACTATTGCCCGTGATGTAAGTCATCGCAAGAGTCTCGAGGTGTCGTTAGGCCGTAGCAAACGCCAGGCGCAATACACGCTTGAGTCGATCGCCGAAGGTGTCATTACGACCGATAACGACGGCCATATCGATTACATGAATCAGTCGGCCGAAACCCTGATCGGCACCAATCGGGACGATGCGGCCGGGCACAGAATTGGTGAGCTGTTTACCCTCGTCGACGATACCGACCGACGCCCCCTTGGTGATCCGGTCGAACGCTCCCTTGCGATGCGTCGGCGCGTCAATATGGGACGGCGTGCGGTCATGGTGACAAGTGACGGCGAGCACGAACACTCAATCGAGATCACCGCCTCGCCGATCCGCGGTCCGGGCAGCAGTGTCTCGGGAACCGTCGTCGTGTTTCACGACGTCGGTGAGATCCGTGGCTTGACGCAACAAATGAGCTACCAGGCAACACACGATCCGCTAACAGGCCTGATCAATCGTCGTGAATTCGAACGGCGGCTCGACGAAGCGATGGACTCCGCACATGCCGAAGAGGCCGTCCACATGATGTTTTACATGGACCTCGATCGTTTTAAGGCCGTCAACGACAGCTGCGGCCACCTTGCGGGTGACAACATGCTCAGAGAAGTGGCTAGCCTGATCAAGGAGCAGGTTCGCGATTCGGATTTCGTCGGCAGGCTGGGTGGCGATGAGTTTGGTGCACTGTTGATCGGTTGCCCAATCGAAAAAGCGCGGCAAATTGCTGCAGATATTTGTAACGCGATCGCCGATTACCGTTTTGTCTGGAAAGACAAAATATTCAACATCGGTATTTCAGTGGGGCTTGTAGAGATAAGCCATGTCAGCGGCACGCTGCAGGATGTGCTGAGTGCGGCCGACTCCGCATGCTACGTCGCAAAGCAGGAAGGCAGGGGCAAAGTGCATGTCTACTCCGCACGCGATGAATCTATTGCTCGCGAACGTGGCGATATTCAGTGGTTGCGTCAATTGCAGGCGGCACTGCATGAAGACAAATTCACGCTTGCTGTACAACCCATCATTGCTATGAGCGGTGGAATTGAGTCCGGGCCGGCCTTTGAAGTCTTTATACGGCTGCCGGACAGTCATGGCCGCATCGCCGACACGGCGGAATTCCTGCGCCCGGCGGAGCGCTACCAATTGATGCCGCAAATCGATCGCTGGGTTATCAACGCGGCCCTGACGGCAGTGTCGTCGGGAGAAATCAAGATCGCGAGTGGACGCAGTTGTGCGATTAACCTGTCAGGGCAAACGCTCGGCGATGAGTCGTTCCTCAGCTTCGTGGTCGAATCGCTCGATCGCACTGGCGTTGCGCCATCGGCGATCTGCTTCGAAGTGACAGAAGCAGCAATTCTGTCGAACGTCCAACATGCACAGCGCTTTATTGAAGTCCTGCATGGTATCGGCTGCGAGTTTTCGCTTGATGATTTTGGAAGCGGCATGGGCTCATTCTCGAGTCTCAAGCATTTGCCGATCGACTACCTGAAAATCGATGGCACCTACACGCGCAATTTGCAGGCTGATGAGGTCAATCAGGAGATGGTATTAGCCATGATCAAGCTCGCGCGCACGATGCAGTTCCGCATTGTGGCGGAGGAGGTCGAGCACCAGGAAGACTTCGACTGGCTACGAAACGTTGGCGTTGACTTCGTGCAGGGACATTTCGTCGAAGCACCGACGCCACTTGGTGCTAGCACGACCGGCACCTACCGAACCCTCAACCCGTAACACTCTCCGTATCTGTAGGAGCCCGCCTCCCCTCAAGGGGGGCCTGGCCAGCGGGCGACCGACTTCGCCGCACAGGCTCGAGAACGGCATATTTGTTGCCGGTATGGCTCCCTGCGGTCCGCTTTACTACCGGCAACAAAGATCCCGCCCTCGGCCTCCCCGGAGTACGTAGAGGTCCGGGCAGCGGGTGCGCGCGCGAGCGTCGTGTGTAGCGCCGCGACGCACGGGTCCAGGGATGGACCCGGTAGAGCGACGCAGGAGCCAAAGCCGAGGAAGCCAAAGCAAGCGGAGTACGATCTGAGCGAGCCATGGATGGCGAGCGAGGTTAAGCGAGGGTGCGCACCCGGTGTCGGGCCTGTGTAGCGAAGTAGGTCGCCCGTTGGGGCGGGCTCCTACAGGGGCGAATCTGCGCGCTGTAAGTCGTTATGTTCAGTCGCCGTCGGGCAAGGTCGGGTTATCTCGATACGTATGAGCTTTTTGTCATAACTCACTGATCATTAACGGGAATTATTTCCCAGAAAAAATCTCAGAATCTGATTTACATCACAGACCATGATGCGAACTCTCCTTAAAGTATGTCGCTAGTACCAGCACTTCGATGGAAGTCGCTGGACGCATAGTGCAAAACACTTCACGGAATGAGTTGGTCGGTCGATGCACAAGGAGCTTCGCGACAAGATCAAGAGAGCGACGGAGGAGTCGGGGATTGAAAAGCCCGACTTCCTGGAGTTGCTGCACCTGATCGATCAGCACTACGACAAGATGGAAGCGACAATCACCCAGTCGCTGACCAACACCACTCCCATTGAAGCCATTTTCGACAGCGTGACCGAAGCGCTTTTGTCGGTCAGCGAAAGCGGCATCATCTGCAACTGCAACAAGGTTTGCTCGCATTACTTCGGCCTGACGCGCGACCAGCTCATCGGGTCGAAAATCGAGCATGTGCTTCCGGCCGTAAAAAACCGGGCCGTCGAAAAGTTTCTTGAACCGTTTATGACGAACCTGGATGACTCACAGATTGATGTGACGGGCGGCCAGGTTAAGGCGCTGCGGGCGAACGGCGGGAAATTTGTCGCAGAGATCAGCGCCAGCCGTCTAAAAGCCGGCGACGGGCACATCTTCGTGATCAGCCTGCGCGATGTAACGGGCCGCCAGGCAGCCGAGAGTGCGCTCAAGCACAACGAGGAGCGCTATCGCGCGCTGATCGAGAACGCGCCCGAGGCTATTGTTGTCTTCGACCCTGAAGCGGGCACGTTCGTTGACGCCAACGACCAGGCCTGCGAGTTGTTCAACCTGTCACGCAAACGCTTGCTATCGATAGGGCCGGAACAGGTCAGCCCGGAGACACAACCCGATGGCACGTCGTCCTTCGGCATTGCTCGCGGTTACATCGAAAGGGCCTTGAATGGGGAGCATTTGACGTTTGAGTGGACGCACCTCAACTCGGCGGGCGACGAAATCCCGTGCGAGGTTCGACTGAGCCGCTTGCCGGCAGGCCAAAAACACATTGTACGCGCGTCGATCACTGACATCTCTGAGCGCAAGCGCAATGAGGTGCTCGCATTCGCTCAGAACAAGATCCTCGAAATGATCGCGGCCAGTGTGCCGCACGATCGTACGCTGCGCGCGATCTGTCGCAGTGTTGAGAAGATCAGCGACAACTTCCGTACCGCCATCATGCAACTCGGATCACAGGGCCAGACGCTGAGCGTGTCCCAGGCGCCGAGTCTCCCTGAATCCTTCAAATTGCTGCTTAATTTCGTCGATGTGAGTGAAGACAGCATCGCCTGTGGCGCGGCAGTGCATCATGGCGAAGATCGTTTCACGGTCGACATCACAAAGGATGAGGCCTGGGCGCCTCACAACAACCAGGCAGTGCAGAACGACGTATTATCGGTCTGGTCGTTCCTGGTTCAGGGTGCCAGAGGTCGTGTCCTTGGCACGATGGATGTGTATGTGAATGAGGCCCGTGCGCCGACAACAGATGAGCTCGACAAACTGGGTCGCCTCGCTCGACTCGCGGGTATCGCGATTAAACGTCAGCTCGACGAGGACAAACTGCGCAGCTCCGAAATGCGCTATCGCGGCCTGTTCGAGAATGTTGTGGATGGCGTCTATATTTCATCGCGCAAGGGCGATCTGATCGCTGCCAATCCAGCGCTTGTCGAAATGCTGGGTTATGAGAGTGCCGAAGAGCTGAAAGGCGCGGGCCGAACCACGATGCTCTACGTGAATCCGATCGATCGTGAACGTGTGTTTGCGCGCCTTGAGGCCGAAGGCATCGTCAAAAACTTCGAATACCGCCTGAGGCGCAAAGACGGGCGCGAGATCGTTGTCCTCGAGAATGCACGTGCCGTTCACGATGACGATGGGAATATTGTCGCGCACGAGGGCACCATCACCGACATCACCGATCGCAAGCGTGCTGAAACGCGTGTCTTTGAAGAAAAGGAACGTGCCCAGATCACGCTGCAGTCGATTGGCGACGGTGTCATTACCACCGATGCCGAAGGCAATATTGACTACATCAACCCGGTTGCGCAGGACCTGACGGGTTGGGACATGCGCAGTGCGCGCAACAAGTCGATTACCGAGATCATGACGATCATTAACGCGCACACGCGCGCAACGGTCGATAACCCGGTGATGCGATGCCTGAAAGACGGTCGCGTCATCACGCTCGAAGAGAATTCGATCCTTATTTCGAAAAGCAGCGACGAAGTGCCCATTCAGGATTCAGCGGCGCCGATTCGCGACCGGATTGGCAATGTTATCGGCTCGGTCATGGTGTTCCACGACGTGAGCAAGGAAACACGTCTGTTCCGCCAGCTCAGTTACCAGGCGTCTCATGATGCGCTCACGGACCTGATCAACCGGCGCGAGTTTGAGAATCGCCTGACAATCGCGCTCGATGGGATTCGTGGCAACCCTGACGATACGCACGCATTGCTGTACCTCGACCTCGATCAGTTCAAGGTGGTCAACGACACGTTTGGTCATTCAGCTGGTGACGCACTGCTACGGCAGATGTCGGAGCTGGTGCAAACGAACATCCGCTCGACCGATCTGCTCGCGAGGCTTGGGGGCGACGAGTTCGCCATCCTGCTTGAACGTTGCAGTGAAAAGCGGGCCCTGGAAATCGCCGAAAAGATTCGCGGTGCCGTCGAAGGCTATCGCTTCGAGTGGCAGGATTCGTTTACGACCATACGATGCTCGATCGGGGTCGTCCTGGTGACGAGTGAGAACGCGGACGTTGCAGGAATCATGAGTTCCGCAGACGTCGCCTGTTATTCCGCAAAAGACATGGGTCGCAACCAGATTCACCTGTACAAGGACAGCGATGCCTCGATGCGCCACGAAGAGATGAAGTGGGTGTCACGCATCAGCAGCGCGGTCGAAGACGAAAGGCTCGAACTGTTCTTCCAACCCATTATCGGTATTGGCAAGGACAATGGCAACGCGCGCGGCCACTATGAATTATTGCTGCGCATGCGTGACGAGAACGGTGCGCTCGTCAGTCCTGACCAGTTCATACCTGCGGCAGAGCGCTACAACCTGATGTCCACGCTCGACCGTTGGGTCATCCGAACGGCGTTGTCGAGCCTCGCTGACCGCGATGCAGAAGGCGAAGCGCGCTATACAATCGCCATCAACCTCTCTGGAACGTCGCTTAGCGAAGATCGTTTTCTTGAGGACGTCATCAAAGAACTCGAGAAGCAGAAGTTGCCGACGGGCGCCGTGTGTTTCGAAATTACTGAGACTGCAGCAATCTCAAACTTGTCACGGGTTGTCCACTTCATGCAGACGCTGAAGAAACTCGGCTGCAAGTTCTCGCTCGACGATTTCGGAAGTGGCCTGTCGTCATTTACGTACCTCAAGAATCTGCCAGTCGATTATCTCAAGATTGATGGTCAATTCATTCGCAATGTTGCCGATGACTCAGTTGACGAGAGCATGGTAAAGGCGATCTGGGAGGTTGGACACGCGATGGGTATCGAGACAATTGCGGAGCGCGTGGAGACCAAACAGGTACTCGAAAAGCTCGGGTCACTTGGTATCGAGTTCGCGCAGGGTTATTACATCGCCCGCCCGACGTCTGTTGCGTCCTTCGAGCCCTGGGGCAGCAACCGATTTTCGAAGCTGACGGCCTAGTTGGGAAAACGGGCTAAGATTGCGTCGCCACGCTCACGATGACAGAATCGGTCGTCATGTCCGACGGCCAAAACAACACTCATCCATCTTTGCTGACCTCCAGCGAGCCGTCGCCGTTCTATGTTGTTAATCCATTAGCCGAAGCACCTGTATTGCTGGTCTGTGACCATGCGAGCTGTCGATTCCCACAGGCGTTGGGCGACATGGGTCTCGACCCTTTTGCACGTCGCTGTCATCTGGCCATCGATATCGGTGCCGGCAAGCTGACCGAGAAGATTGCCAAAAGCCTGGGCTTTACGGCTGTCATTGCTCAGTATTCGCGCCTCGTCATCGACTGTAACCGGCAGCTCATGGATCCAGGTGCCTTTCTCGAGTACGGCGATGGCATCCTGGTACCGGGGAATCGAAATCTGAGCCAGGCCGACAAGGACGCACGAGCGGACGCGATCTACTGGCCGTATCACAATGCCATCGAGGATCAGATAGCCCGCCTGCGCGCTGTCGGTCCGGCCCCGGCATTTGTCTCGATCCACAGTTTCACACCGGTGTTGAACGGTGTCTCCAGGGACGTGCAAATGGGTGTCCTGTGGGACACGGACTCACGACTCTCCGATATCTTCATAGAAGATTTCCGCGCTGCCGGATTCCTGACCGGTGACAACGAACCGTATTCCGGTAGGGCCCCGCAGGATTTCACGATTGACCATCACGCTGAGGAAATAGGTTTGCCTCACGTGGGCATCGAGCTGCGGCAAGACCTTATTGACGATATCGCCGGAGTGGAAGAGATTGCGTCGGTAATGCACCGCATCATTGAATCGATTCCGGAGAGAATCGGGCTATTGCAGGACAAAATTTCGGCGTAGCGATAAACAGGCGGCCTGCCAGAGGGGGGTACGTGAAGAGCGACGTTCGACCGCAACTGACCATCGGTGTCGAGGAAGAATATCTTCTCGTCGACAAGGACACGCGCGCACTTGTCGTCGATCCACCTGATGACCTGATGGAGGAGTACGAGAGGCGTCTCGGCATCCAGGTGTCAACCGAACTGCTTCGCTCGCAAGTTGAGATCGGTACCAAGGTCTGCAAGAACGTTGCAGAAGTTCATGAAGAGCTTGTGTACCTGCGTGGCAACATCAAGGAAGTCGCGAACCGGTACGGCCTCGAACCTATCGCATCGTCGACGCACCCGTTTAGCCACTGGCAGGACCAGAAACACACGCGCAAGGAGCGCTATGACCAATTGACGGTTGAGATGCAAGGCGCCGCCCGGCGGCTCCTGATTTGCGGTATGCACGTGCATGTCGGCATCGAAGACGACGAGCTGCGTATCGACCTGATGAACCAGATGTCGTATTTCCTGCCGCACCTTCTTGCGCTGTCCTGTTCGTCACCATTCTGGGAAGGTCGTGATACCGGGCTCAAGAGCTATCGCCTCACCGTGTTTGATGCATTGCCGCGTACCGGGTTGCCCGAGCGTTTTGCGAGCTTTGCGGAATACGAGCGGCATGTTCGCGTGCTCATGGATGCGGGGCTAATCGAGGATTCGACACGCATCTGGTGGGATCTCAGGCCGAGCGCGAATTTCCCGACCCTTGAAACGCGCATCATGGATGTGTGCACACGCGTCGACGACAGCGTGTCCCTGGCGGCGCTGCTGGTGTGTATTTACCGCATGTTGTATCGGCTCAGAACTCATAACCAGCGCTGGCGCATTTATGCGCCCATGTTGATACGTGAGAATCGCTGGCGTGCCATGCGTTACAGCTTCGACGAGGGGCTTATTGATCTGGCCAAAGGTACGGTCGTGCCGTTTGAGGAACTGCTCGATGAGCTGCTATGCCTCATCGCCGAAGATGCCGAGGCACTGGGCTGCACCGACGAAATCAACGGTATTCGCCATATCATGCAGCGCGGCACGAGTGCGCACCGGCAGCTCAAAAAATACGAGCTCGAACGGGCAGGCGGGGCCAGCAACGAGGACGCTCTGAAAGGCGTCGTCGACAAGCTGATCGAGGACACCGCAGAAGGCTTGTAAGGCGCTCCACAACTGGGTTTCAGGAATGCGGTACAGGTCGCATTATGTTGCCTTGAAGCCGGCTAGCATTCCGGTATGAGACGGTATCGTGACAATACTGCGTCCGGGGCAAGCCCGTGATCGAATGGCTTGATTTCGTGCTGCGCCCGACTTTCGCTATCGCGTCCGTCGTGTACATATTGCTTGCCGTGCATGTGGCGCGCTCGTCGCCGCAGCATGCCAACAGCGTCATCGCATTTTTCCTGTTGCTGATCGGTGCGCTCGTCGCAGGCGCGGGCTTTTCTTACGGCACCGACGACCCAAACATCTATGGTATCGGTCGCGTCCTCGCGCTCTTCTCGTCGGGGTTCTTGCCCGTGGCGTTTTACGTCGTGTATCGGGAGTACACGGACGGGCCGCCGCACGCACTCGTCATCGCGTTGTTGTCTGTCATTCCGATCGCGACGACGCTACTTGCCTTGACGAATTCAATGCACGGTATGATCTGGACAGCGACCGTGACAGAGACCGGACTTTACTTTACCGACGTCAGCGAACACTCCTGGTTTAATCGTGTACAGGCACCATTCATGTATGGCCTGTTCATCTATTCTGCGATTGCCCTGGCCGGCCGACTGCCGACAATTGCTCTGGCGCATCGCAAGACAGTCCTGTTGTTGCTGGGCTGTGCAATTCTGCCGTTCGGCGTAAGCGTCGGCAATATTTACCTCAACATGGGCCCGAAGGACTTTCCGTTCTCGGCACTCTCATTCGTCGTGATGCTGCCGCTGTACGCTTATGCGGCAATATCGATGCGATTCTATGAATTCAGTCCGATCGCATACCAGACATTGTTCGATCATGTACGTGACCCGATATTCGTACTCGATCAGGAAGAGCGCATAATCTGTGTGAACAAGAGTGCACAGGAATTGCTTCGCGGTAGTGAACGTGAGCTTATTGGACGCAAGCTGTGGGACGATTTCCCCGAGGCCCGCGACATTGTCAGGCAAGCCAGTGAACTGGACCTGACGCAAACGCTCAAGTTGCACAAGGATCATATCTACGAGCTCAGTGTTGGCCCGTTGAAAGGGCCAAAAGGCCAGCACCTTGGTATGGTCGTCGTGTGCCGCAATGTGACCGAGCGCCGCCAAGCTCAAAGTCAACTCGCGGACAGTGAACATCTCATCCGCACGCTCATCGAGACCTCGTCAAACGGCATTCTGCGCTTCGCCCGTGATCGAAACGACAAGAATGTTCGTTTCCGCTGCGTTTTTGCCAATCGCGCTGCCGAGACTTACCTGGATTGCGGTACCGGCACGCTCGTCGGCATGCCACTCGACAAGTTAACGCAGCTCAACCCCGAGCGCCTGATCGGACACTTTACTGGTGAGACCGCCGGGCGCTCAGCACTTAGCTACGAAACGTCTGCCGAGATGGCGGACGGCGAAAGCTGGTTGCGCATCGTCGGCGAGCCCGTCGGAGATGATTTCTCGGTCACGCTGATCGACATTACGCAACGCAAGCGAAATGAAGACAAGATGCTGGCAGATGCATTGCGGGACCCCCTGACCAGCGTACTCAATCGACGCGGGTTCGAAAAAGAGGGCAACACGTTGATCCGTGCCCACGATCGTGGCGCGGTGCTGTACCTCGACCTGAATCATTTCAAGACCATCAACGACCGTTTTGGACACCAGGCCGGTGATGCGTTGTTGAAGGCATTTGGTCATCGCCTCGAGTTTTGTCTGCGGCCCGAGGATATTCTCGGCCGGCTTGGCGGTGACGAATTCGCGATCGTCCTGCCCGGTATCAGTGTTGATGATGCCAGGCATGTTGCCGATCGCCTTGTGCAGACTGCGTCCGAGGCCTACATCATCCAGGGGCAGGAAATTAAGTGCACAGCCAGCGTCGGTATCGCTCTGATGCCCGAACACGGGGAAGAGCTGTGGCACCTGATCAGCGTCGCCGACCAGGCAATGTACGACGCGAAGACAGAGGCATCCGACGATGCGGCCAATGACGGCTCGGCGTTCATGGGCCACTCAGGCGAAAGGAACCAGTAGCACCGATTTCCATCCGTTGTTTTTTGCAGGTGTTGTAATCGATCCATATATCGACTATTCTCGATATATGGATATAATCTGTGCTGTTAACGCGCTCGAGGCGCTGGCCCACGAAACCCGGCTAAACGTATTCCGCCTGTTGGTGCAGGCGGGACCCACCGGACTGACAGCGGGTGCAATAGCTGATCATCTGGACGCGCGTCAAAACACCATGTCGAGTCACCTTGCCAAATTGCATCGTGCCGGCATTGTCACGAGCGAGCGCGATGGCCGCCACATCATCTACCGTGCCGACTTCGATGCAGTTAGCGGCTTGATCGTTTACCTGATGGAAGACTGTTGCGGTGGCAACGCAGAAGTGTGCAAGCCCGTGGCGGCATCAATAAGTTGTTAAGGAGATTGAAATGAAACGTTTTCACGTCAATGTGTCGGTTGCGGACTTGTCGCAATCGATCGAATTTTACACCACTTTGTTCGGTCAGGAGCCCAGTGTGGCCAAAACAGACTACGCGAAGTGGATGCTTGATGATCCACGCGTCAATTTCGCAATCAGCGAGTCCTGCGGTACGCGCGGCGTCAACCATGTCGGATTGCAGGCGGACACTGTCGATGAACTCGGCGAGATACAGCAGCGCCTGCGCCAGGCCGGCAAACAGACCTTCGACCAGCCGGATGCCGAATGCTGCTACGCACGTTCTACCAAGACGTGGGTTCGCGACCCGGATTCGGTCGCGTGGGAAACATTTGTGACACATAACGAGATCACACACTTCGGTCAGGACCTGGGGCCGGACGAGGCAAAGGAAAGTACTGCAGGTTCTCGTTGCTGTGCTTAACGTTCTGTTGTCGTAATATATTCGCAGGGAAGAGAGCCGGCATGAATCTATTCGAGCGCTACCTGACACTTTGGGTCGGTATTTGTATCGTCGTCGGCATAGGCCTTGGACAGTTGTTTCCAGGTATCTTCCAGTTTGTCGGTCGGATTGAAGTCGCCCACATCAACTTACCGGTCGCTGTGCTGGTGTGGTTGATGATCATTCCGATGCTCATCAAAATCGATTTGCGGCAACTCAAAGGCGTGCGAGAACATTGGCGAGGTGTTGGCGTAACGCTATTCGTCAACTGGGGAGTAAAGCCGTTTTCGATGGCGTTGCTCGCCTGGTTTTTCATTGGTTTCCTGTTCAGGGAATACCTTCCCGCGGAACAGATCGACTCCTACATCGCCGGCCTGGTAATACTCGCAGCCGCACCGTGTACGGCAATGGTGTTTGTCTGGAGCAACCTGATGCGCGGCGAACCTCACTTTACGCTGTCGCAGGTGGCGTTGAACGATGTGATCATGGTGTTCGCATTTGCGCCAATTGTTGCCCTGCTGCTCGGCTTGTCTGAAATACAGGTTCCCTGGGACACGCTGTTCCTGTCGGTCTTGTTGTATATCGTTGTGCCACTGATCATCGCAAGTCTGTGGCGTCGTCAATTGCTGGCCGGGGACAAGGGCGAGGCACGACTGCAGGAGGTGATTGCGCGCCTTGGGCCAATCTCGCTGGTCGCGTTACTGGCCACACTGGTTCTGTTGTTCGGTTTTCAGGGCAAGCAGATTATTGCTGCGCCGCTGATTATCGCGTTGCTGGCCGTGCCGATTCTGATACAGGTTTTCTTTAATTCCGGGATTGCCTACTTGTTGAACAGGCAGGTTCGATCACCGCATTGCGTTGCCGGTCCGTCGGCATTGATCGGCGCCAGCAACTTCTTCGAATTGGCGGTTGCCACAGCCATTGCGCTTTTCGGGTTTGAGTCTGGCGCCGCACTGGCAACAGTAGTCGGCGTGCTGATTGAGGTCCCCGTGATGTTGATTGCCGTGCGGGTCGTCAATAATTCCCGCGACTGGTACGAACGTCGCGAGGGGATCAGTGCCGAGATCTAGGGAGGCGGAATAATCGCAAAGTCGACGACGGTTGGATCAACATTCTCGAAAATGATCGTCTCGACAACGTCACCGTAGTCCAGATCGAGGGTGTTCGGGCCGGAGAGTACAATGTCTTCGCCAATGACCTCACCAACGTCGGTTACGTAGACGTCGTAGATACCCGGAGCGACTGGAACCTGTACGGGCGCAAACCCGAGTGGATAGAGGGGTATGATCGGAACGTGGTCTTCGAGCAGTTCGCCTTCTGGTACAAGGTAAATATTAACAGCAGTCCGGCCTCCGGCTGCGTTCATAAAACTCAGGCGTGCTCGCGTTTGAATGGAGCGCCGGTCGGAGCGATTGCTAATATTGATGTCGGTCCCGGCAGCGTTTACCAGAACAAAAAGGTCTGTGCGCGTTCCTGCGAACACGGATTCATCAACATCAATCAGCGTTGTGCCTATATTGCCCGGCGCCGTGTACGTGATGGGTACATTGCCAGCAGTGACATCGATGAATGGCGTAAAATCCTTGAAAGTGTGGTCAGTGACGACGGGGACGGTCAGTGGATCGTCGGTGTAGATATCTGCGTCGCCAAAATTCATCGCCCCATGGATGAAACGCATCGTCGGCGGAAATCGTGAGTCGATCAGTGCCCCTGTGCCGCCAGTAGCAAGGTTAAACAGGCGAACTGAAAGGGGTGCCAGTTCATTTTCGTCACCGTCGAAAACGGTCATCATGAACTGCGCTTGCGCCGTGATCGTAACCGGATCAGACACAAACAGAATTGTCGTATCATCGCCAGCCGGTGTGATCGTCATGACGTACTCGCCTTCC
>WTCH01000259.1 GCA_013138675.1 Woeseiaceae bacterium
ACGAATCGCGGCTCGATGCGCTCAAGGAAGTGCTCGCGCCGGTACTGACAGCATCGGGCGGTACATAGTCAAAGATAAATGTGATTCGGTCCTCGCCACCCTTGTTCATGACTGAATGCGTCTTCTGATTATTCAGTTCGTAAGCCTGGCCAACCTGCAGTTGGTACGGTTGTCCATCGATCATGAACCGTACTCGGGGGTTAGTCGTGATCGGCACGTGGATGCGGTGCCCACAATGAAATGAAGGGTGCCGATCCACATGCGGAGTGATTTTCTTTCCCGACAGGAGCTTGGCAGCCATCGCCCGAATGACTGTGCCGCCAGTCGGATACAGCCGGGAAATGATGTCGTTCATCAAGGGCAGCGCAACGTCTGCCAGCCTGGGCCAGCCGGGCTCCTGGGAGACGACGATGTCCGGCCATCTATCCAGATCCACAAACACGAGCACAATAGACTCGGTGTCATAGTGCACGTCAAAAGCTTCCTGGCGATACTGGTCTTCCTTCCACGCAGCTTCTTCCTGGGCCAGAATTGCCTCTCGCAAGGCCGTCGAGTCGATGGGTCCGAGTTCACGCAATGGTGTGTCGATGTTCATAGGCGCAAATATATGAGAATTGACCGCCGCTGGCGAGCCTGAGCGTGTAGGCACGGAAGTCATGGCATCATGCGCTCTCTAGCGTACAAGCGGTAGAAAAACAACAAACGGACCGTGGGGTTTGAAACAGTACGATTCAATCATTATTGGCGCTGGCCATAATGGCTTGGTGTGCGCTGCCTATTTGGCGCGCGATGGCCAGCGCGTGCTCGTGCTTGAAGCGGCAGGTGCGCCGGGCGGCCTGGCGGCAAATCGTGAATTTCATCCCGGATTTCATGCATCAGTCGCTCACTCCACCAGCCATTTCTCAAAAAAAATAGCGACTGACCTCAATCTCGCCGCACACGGGCTTGATAAAACAGCAAATCAAATGGCGACAATAGGGCTGGGCGCCAATGGCGAGCACGTCATTGTCGATCGGGGCGCATTGAGCGGAGCCGGAGGCGACGACAATGGCGCTTACCAGGACTACATGCGGCTCATGCGCCGGTTTGCCGATGCGTTGAAACCTTCTTGGATGAAGACCATGCCACGTATTGGTGGCACCGGCGTGTCCGATTTGCTGACCTTTGCACAGATGGGCCTCAAGATTCGTGGCCTCGGCAAGAAGGACATGCAGGAATTCATGCGAATCGCGACGTTGCCGATGCGCGACCTCATGGACGAAAACTTCGACGACGAACTCGTCAAGGCTACGTTGAGCTGGGATGGATTGATCGGTGCGAAGATGGCGCCGCGTTCGCCGAACAGTGCCGTACTCGCATTGCTCTATCGCCTCGCCGAAGACGGTAATCACTCCATTCCGTCGGGCGGGGTCAGCGGGCTGATAAATGCCCTCGCCGCTTCGGCAACTGCATCGGGCGCTGAGATTCGATGTGATGCAATAGTCGATCGCGTGCTGATCAACAGCAATGAGAACGGCCTGGTGGCCAGTGGCGTGCAACTGGCTGACGGCGAAAAGATCGAAGCGAGCAACGTCATCTCCGCCGCAGACCCCAAGACCACTTTTCTCAATCTCGTCGGCGTCGAAAACCTCGACATCGGATTTACCAATCGCGTGCAGCGACTGCGTTGCGATGGCTATGTCGCAAAGCTACACCTGGCGCTTAATGGCCTCCCTGGCTTCACGGGGCTCGACAAGCCCGATGGCCGCATGATCGTTGCGCCCGCAATGGATGCGATCGAGTTCGCGTTTGACCACGCCAAGTATGGCGAGTGTCCCAACAATCCGGTTCTGGAAGTCGTCATTCCGAGCATGCACGGCACATCTATGGCGCCGGACGGTCAACACGTTCTGTCAGCGCACATCATGTACGTGCCGTATGCGTTGAAGGGCGGCTGGACCGATGCTGCCCGCGACGAGATGTGCGATCGCGCGATCGATACTATCGCGCAGTATGCGCCAGGCATTCGCGAGCAAATCATTCAGAGCGAGTTCCTGACACCGGCGGACCTCGAACGCGACTATCGAGTGACGGGCGGCCATTGGCACCACACCGAATTCGCGACAGATCAGCTGCTGATGATGCGCCCCACCTATGGAGCCGCGCAGTACAACACGCCGATCCCTGGGCTATACCTCTGCAGTGCCGGAAGCCATCCCGGCGGCGACATCGTCGGAGCAGCGGGACATAACGCGGCGCGCGAGGTCCTGCGATGAGCCATTACGACGCGATTGTCATTGGCGCAGGCCACAACGGTCTAACCAACGCGGCCTACCTGGCGAAAGCCGGACTGAACGTCGTTGTGTTGGAGAAAAATGAGTATATCGGTGGTGCTGCCGTTACTCGTGAATTGCACGAGGGCTGGCATTATTCCAACTGCTCGTATGTCTGCAGCATGATGCGCCAGGCCATTCATCGAGACCTGGACCTTGCACGGCATGGCCTGATACTCGTGCCCTACCTCGGCACGATTAATTTCGGCGATGGCGACGCGCGCCTGATCTCGTATCACGATGAAGAGGCCGCACACCTCGAGCTCAAACGACACTCGCCGCATGATGCGGATGCGATGCATCGGTTCCAGACTGATCTGACGCGGTACTCACAGCTAATCCGCAAAACCCTGATGCGCACGCCACCCGAACCCACCTCGTTCCGACCGCGCGACATCATGGAAATGCTGTGGTTGGCGAAAAAGTTCTGGGACCTGGGTGAGAAAGAAATCTACGAGTACGTGCGCTTCTTCACGATGAGCGCGGCCGAATACCTCGAAGACTATTTCGAGAATGACCTGATCATGGCGGCCATGGCCAGCCCGGGCATCATTGGTACCGCGCTGGGCGTCTACTCACCCGGCTCTTCATACATCCTGCTGCACCACGTGATGGGCGATGTCGATGGCAGCATCGGGGCCTGGGGTCTCGCTCGCGGCGGTATGGGCGCGATTTCCAAGTCAATCGCTTCGGCAGCACAGGAATTCGGCGCGGAGATCAGAACCGACTCGGGCGTCCAACAGGTACTCGTTAAGAACGGCAAGGCCTCTGGCGTTGTTCTTGAAAACGGCGATGAGATCACGGCGCGAATCGTCGTCTCCAATCTCGATGCGAAGCGCACGTTTACGCGCATCATGGACAAGAACGATCTGCCTGATGGCATCTACGACAAAGCGAAAAACTTCAAGATCCGCGGCTCGTCTGGCAAGGTCAATATCGCGCTATCCGGCATGCCGAAATTCACCGAAGTTCCCGACAACAAGTACGTAAACCGCGGCGGACAGACATTCTCCGGATCGCTCGAAACGATGGAGCGCGCCTACGACTGCTGGAAACGTGGCACATGGTCGGATAACCCGTTTATCGAATCGGTCATTCCATCAGCCTGGGACCCGACCGTCGCGCCAGCGGGTCAGCACTGGATGTCGAATTTCGTACAGTACTGCCCACCCGAGCTCGCTGACGGACCCTGGACACCTGAGAAACGCGACGCGTTTGGCGAGTCCGTCATCAGCAAGATCGAACGCTACAGTCCGGGGTTCAGAGACCTGATCGTGCACATGGAAGTACGCACACCGCACGATATCGAAAACGAAATCGGCCTGACTGAAGGCAATATCTTCCAGGGCGAACTGACGATCGACCAGCTGTTCTTCAACCGTCCATTCCCCGGGTATGGCCAGTACCGCATGCCCGTGAAGAACATGTACATGTGCGGATCCTCGACCCATCCGGGCGGCGGCGTATCGGCTGTGTGCGGCGCCAATGCGGCGCGCGAAATCCTGATAGACCTGCGCAAGCCGAACACCGTGCCCGAAGACGACTTCTACGATGAGTAAGCCATGACAACAACTGACCCATATGCCGGTGAGCGACCGAAGTTGACTGCGTTTTACCCGCGGGCGAAAGAGCTGAATATTCGCGACGCCTGGCAAGTCTGGAATGGCTACAAGTTCGCCGAGTGTTACTACGACGGCGAATACGAGTATTTCTGTGTGCGCAATACTTGTGGCACCTATGACATTTGCCCGATGCAGAAGTATAAGATCAAAGGCCGCGACGCCGAGGCCATGCTCAATCGCATGGTGACGCGCGACGTCAAGAAGATTGGCCTGAATCGTGTCGCCTATTGTGTCTGGTGCACGGACGAAGGCCGCATGATCGACGACGGGACGATCTTCAAGATCGCCGACGACAATTTCATGCTCACCTGTGGCAGTCCCTGCACGGCCTGGCTCAGGAAGGCGGCGTTCGGATTCGATGACGTTACGGTAACGGATGTCACGGACGACATCGCCGCACTGGCGCTACAAGGACCGACGTCGTGCGCGACGCTAAAGAAGATGGGACTGGATGGCATTGACACAGCCAAACCGTTCGATATTCAGTTTTTTCCATTCCATGGCGAAACATTGATGGTGTCACGCACGGGTTTCACCGGCGATCTAGGCTATGAATTGTGGATTCCCACAAAGCTGGCAATACAGATGTGGGATGAGCTCTACACCGCGGGTGAAGACTATGGCATCCAGCCATTTGGCGAGACGGCAACGAATATGACCAGGCTCGAGGCCGGCTTCATCATGCCCGCGATGGAATTCAACGAAGCGCTTCGAACGGTCAACCTGAACCATGACCAGACACCCTTCGAACTCAGCCTTGGATGGCTAGTCGATTTTGACAAGCCGCATTTCAGCGGCCGCGCCGCTTTGCTCGAAGAGAAAAAGCGGGGTCCGAAGTACACGCTGACCAAGCTCGACATCGAAGGTAACAAGCCTGCTGAAGAGTCCTACATATACAACGACAAGCGGTGCAAGGGTAAGGAAGTTGGCTATGTCACGTCGGCCATGTGGTCACCCGCGGTCAAAGCCAATATCGCCCTGGCCATGATCAAGACCGAACATCTCGACGACGATCTCTGGGCCGAGATCTACTACGCGAAGGAGTTGCGCCAATACAGCCGTGTGGCCAGGTGCACTCGCAAAACCAAGCCGTTCTGGACGCCGCCGCGGGCACGAGCTACGCCACCCGCTGACTACTAAGATCGCTTTAGCCAGGCAGGCGCTTCGTAAACTTCCACGATTACTTCGTCGTCGGTACTGATCGGCCCTGCCGCTTCGACTACGCCGACCACACCACGTGTCAATTTTGCGGCTTTCGAGAAGGC
>WTCH01000165.1 GCA_013138675.1 Woeseiaceae bacterium
TTCGAGTCCGCCTCGTAACCACCGGTCGCCTCAGGAAATTCTGCCGATTCGAGGCTTGCGATCACGATCCGGGTGGCGTTGTCGCCCTCAGTGGTGCCAAGTGCCTTGCCACTGCCTACTACCTTGCGGCCATCAGAGCCCAACGACCAGATGTTGAGGTCCCAGTCACCGGCGAAAATCTTCAATCCGGGTCTGCCTGTTTCATCAGCGCCTCTCAAATTGGATTTGTTAATCGGCCGAGAACGTCAGTAATTTTGCCATACTTGCATATCTACAGCATCCTTTTTTGCCAGGTAAACAAGAAAGCCGGTCGCAAGGGCAGCTGAATCCTCGTGGCGCGACAAACAGGCAATTGAAATTGAGGGGCCGCAGGTGTGATACTGGAAATCGATGGCATCCTGAAACAATTTCGCTAATCCAAGGGACTATTCATATGGCCGTGACAAACGTCATTTTTCGTTGCCTGCTTTTGCTGGCTGTTCTCGTCAGCCCGCTCGCACAGGCAGATGCAATGGACGACATCCTCAAGCGCGGCACGTTGCGCGTCGGCATCGCCGAATTTGTCCCTTGGGCCATGCCCGCGAAGAATGGCGGATATGTGGGCCACGACGTCGACCTCGGTAACAAGATCGCCAAAGACATGGACGTTCGTGCGGAATTCAAGGTGTACGAGTGGAAGGACATCATTCCGGCGCTGGAGGCGGGTGAAGTCGACATGATCGCGGGCGGCATCGTAATCACACCACAGCGTGCGTTGCGCATTACGTTTACCCAGCCGGTTGCGTTATCCGGTGCCGGGATGGCGACCAATACCCACATGACCAGGGACGTCGAGAATCTGGAGGAACTTAACGACCCGGATATCGTGATTGCCACCGTTACCGACACGTTTTCGGAGGGCGTTGCCCGCTCGATATTTGACAAGGCGGAAATTCACTCACACAGCAACAAGGATGACGCCGAAAAGGAAATTCTGGAGGGGCGCGCACACGCGTATATTTCCAGCCTGCCAGCAGTACAGTTCCTGGTAGTGAGTAACAGCGACGCCATTGACTTGCCGTTGAGCGAACCGATTGTCGGTTGGGCCGAGGCTTTGGCCGTGCAGAAAGGCGAGCAGGAGTTACTGAACTTCCTCAATGCCTGGATAACGGCGCACGAGGCCGACCGTTGGCTCGATGCCACGCGAGAGTACTGGTTCGAATCGCGCGACTGGACGCAGGAAGTGAAGCGCTGATGCGCCTCTTCCGCGCCGTAGCCGGTGTGACTGTGGCGGCCGCCATGTCATGGGCTGCGTTCGCGAATGCACAGGAAAGCGGCACGGATGACGAGTCGGAACCCGACGCACTCGCTGCAGTCGATGCGGAAGCTCCGGACGAACTTCCGGAAGAGCTGTTCCAAAGCCGCGTCATGGATGAGATTACGGTCATTGCCGGCCCGCAGGGCCAAAGCGTATTCGAGCTCGAGATGCAACGCCAGGCGCTCATGCAAGAGGCTGTCTACGCCGAGCTGCGCTTGCGGGAGCGTGGTCGGGAAGAGTTGGCCTGGCGGCAGGCGGACCGCGACCTGGAGACGCCGGAGTCACGTATCAAGTGGGGTTACAGCCCGCAGGCGGAGCAACGCATGCGTCGCGAAAACGACTTTATGTATGACTTGTCGAGCGACCATGCCAAGCCAGCGTCGATATTCCGTGTCGAGTTCTGAATACTGCGAATGCCCGCAGATGATCGCCGTTACCACGCACGTGCATAGGCCAAACTGAACGTGTTGTAGTCACCGCCTGTTCTGGTGGTAATTCCAGTGCTGGCACTCACACGAATTGCGTGGCGGGTCCTCACCGGAAAAAGTAGAGTCGCACCAATTCTTGAATTACGCTGCCAGTCGAAGCGCTCATCATCGTCGATGGTGGAGCGACCTCCAGAATAATAATTCAGGTCCAGAGAAGCCCATAATCCGGGCCTGATCCTCTTTACCAGATAAAGCGCGCCGGAGTAGATCGGATCTTGCTGACGTGTGGTGCCCACGAACTCGTCGTTATCGCCAAAAAGCCCACCACCGAGGTCGGCTTCTAACAGCCAGGTAGGACGTATTGGCCAGATGCCGCCCAATGCAAGCTTGGTTGACCAACGATTTGAACCGACGTTACTCAATTTGTCAGGATCGTATCCGCCGGTCGGCGCCTGGATCAGAATACTGGCGCCCAGAATTGGGTGCGGCTTGGCGCGCAACGCCTGAAATCCCTTCCTGTCCATGCTTGGCGCACCAAGTAAGTTGACCGAAAGCAGAACACGCGCATCGGACAATGCGGAGACTTCCCGCTTCATGAACTCACCCTCGATCTCGCCTTCAGTCACTCCCCAAGTGTAAGGAAGATTAAATTGAATGTTGGCTGACCGGTCGAACAAACTAAATGTGCGTTGATACGTAATCTGCGCGAAATTGAGCTTCGAATCGACGCCGTCGACCGGCAGGGTCTGGTCAGTCATAACATCGCCCGATGAATACTGGTAGCCGACAACGAGTAAATTGGTTCCTTTCGGCGCAGGCCAATAGGCCCTCGGCATGAGTTCCTGCGCAGCGACAGAGGACGTAACGACGCTGAGCACAACAACGATAACTGTGCGATACAAAATGCAATTCCGCAGACCAAAAAGCACCGTAATTCTCCTTTAATTCAGAGTAAGATCGTGCCCGGATTCAGTCAAGCAGAATCGATTCTGGGTTCATCTTGCGCGTGCTACGGCTTCGCTCAGCCAATCACCATGCAGGAAACAATTCAATCTTTCACCGAAAATTTGTACGGTGTAGACTTACTTCAGGCATCGGCAATCTAGGAGATACAGTGAAGACCGGACCTGGAGACTTGATGCTTGTTAACAACCTAACCCAAGTGTCGGGCCGAACAGGTTCCAACGAATTTCATCCGACACGACCGGCTCCGGAGAATGAAAACAACGGATTCAAATTGGCTGGCGGGATACTCGGGGCAATAGGTGGAACGCCTCTTGTTCCCCTTCAAAAAATCTTTGCGCCCTCACCTTTTAATTGTTTCGCGAAACTGGAGAGCTTGAACCCGGGCGGAAGTTCCAAGGATCGCCCCAGCGTCGCCATCATAGAAAGAGCATTGCAGACCGGCGAGATTGATTCCGACACGCTCATTGTAGAAAGCAGCTCCGGCAATACCGGTATCGGCCTGGCGCAGGTTTGCGCTTACCATGGCTTGCGCTTCCGCTGCCTTATCGATCCCAAGGTTACGCAGCAGAACGTCGATATCCTTAAGGCGTATGGTGCCGAAATAGAGATGATTGAACATCCTGATCCGGAGACAGGGGAAATTTTGCCCACCAAGCTGAAACGCATTGACGAGATTCTAAAATCGGTGAAGAACAGCTTTTGGGTCGATCAATATGCGAGCCCGGAGAATTCTGGCGCGCACTACCGATCTACGGTCAAAGAAATCCTGCGCGACCTGGATGGCCGCATGCTCGATTATCTTTTTATCGCCACCGCGACCTGCGGCACCATCAGAGGGTGCCTCGACTATCTGCTGGATCATGGTTTTCCGACCAAGGTAATCGCGGTCGATGCGCTCGGCAGCCAGATTTTTTCGAATGCCAAACACGCCCGTGTGATTCCCGGTCTTGGGTCCGGGATCTGCCCAAAGCTCACTCCAACAGATGGTGTACACAAGGTCGTGCACGTCACCGCCCTTGACTGCGTTGTGGGTTGCCGGCGGCTTGCACGGACAGAGGCCATCCTGGCTGGTGGATCATCCGGTGGCGTTATCAGTGCGATCGAGCGAATGAGCAACGAGATTCCGGAGGGTTCCACCGCAGTTGCGCTGCTGCCTGATCGAGGTGAGCGTTATCTCGATAGCATATATTCCGACGAGTGGGTGCGGAATAATCTCGGCGACATCGCTCATCACTGGACGAAGGTCGAAGAGAAAGTCTGATGTCCGTCGACGATTTGACTGTGATCGGCGCTGCCGACGTTGAGGCCGCCCTCAGGGGTTGTAATAATCTTGTTCTCGACGCAGTTCGGAAAGCCTATGAAACCCATGCCCGCGGCGCGAGTTCCCTTCCGCATTCCAGTTTTCTGCGTTTTCCCGACAGCGACAAAGACCGGATCATTTGCCTGCCGGCGTACCTGGGTGAGGATTACCAGCTTGCTGGAGTCAAGTGGATCGCATCTATGCCGGACAATGTTGCCAGGGGGTTAGAAAGGGCTTCGGCGGTTGTCATTCTGAACGATCGGGTCACCGGCCAGCCAAAAGCTGTCATGGAGGGATCGATCATCAGCAAGCAGCGAACGGCTGCATCTGCCGCACTGGCATCAAAGGTCCTTGCTCCGGGTGAACCCGATGCGATCGGCTTTGTCGGATGCGGCCCGATCAACACTACCGTGGCTCAGTTTCTTACTACCACCTGGCCCAATGTCAGGCATTTCATGGCATTTGATCTCGACCCGGCCCGTGCCGAAGTTTTTGGTGAGAATTTGCTTGCGGAGACGCACGGAGCAGAATTCACGGTAGCCGCAAGCCTTGATGAACTATTAAGCAAATGCCCAATGGTGGCATTTGGAACCACGGCCATCAGGCCTTACCTGGATAATCTCGATGCTTGTCCTGCCGGTGCGACCATACTTCATGTATCACTGCGGGACCTGAGTGCCGGCGCAATTCTTTCGAATCATAATATCGTCGATGACCTTGATCACGTGAACAGGGCCGAGACATCGATTCACCTTGCATCCGAACAGGC
>WTCH01000339.1 GCA_013138675.1 Woeseiaceae bacterium
GGCAGTTTTGGGCCGGGGCACGCTCTGGCCGTGATGACGTTGCTGGCATTGGCGGTTGGAACGGTCGCCGGAACGACGAACCTGTTTGGGAAGTTTTCGCGATACCTGCGAGCGGTCAGCTATTCGGCGACGCTTCTGTTTCACAGCATTCCCGCGGTGACCGATGGCTTGTTGCGCCTGCCCGTCCGCGATCCTGTTCTCACGTCCATCGACGACCCGTTTTTGAGGATGTGTTACCTGGGCTTGGCGCTGCTGTTCCTGGTCGGAATCAGCCTGCAATTGCGCTGGATTTACCAAGCACGGTGAGTATCGACCTGCTCTAAAGGAATAACGCCACTCCATGGCGTAGTTCCAACTGCAACGAGAAACACGGCTGTAGATGCGATACGTCCTAGGTATCGGACCGAACCTCGACTAGCTCGCCGTCATCGAGTGCTTCGGCACCGCGTACGGCGACGCGGTCGCCCGACCGCAACGCTCCGCGTACGGCGAGGAGATCGCCGCTGGCCTCACGGACCTCCACCGCTATTCGCTCAGCCTTGGCGTTATCGTTGATTCGCATGACAAACGCGCCATCTTCCCGCAGCACCACGGAATCGCGCGGCACCGTAAGTGCGACGTTGGGTGACAGCGGTAAGTTGACGGTGACCAGTTGGCCGGCCGCAACCAGTTGTGGTGCGCCCTCAGGAAGGTCGAGACGTACCTCAAAGGTTTGTGACTGTGAGTTCGCGGCCGGAACGACCTTGCGAATCCGAGCCTCGAGACGCAGATCGCTCATGCGGACTTCAGCGGCCTGGCCGACGCGCATGCGTGGCAGGTAGCGAATTGGCACCGAGGCGCGCACTTCGAGGTTATCGATGTCGGTCATCGCCGCGAGTACGGTACTGCGTTCGACGTCTTCGCCTGCGTTGCGTAAACGTTGAGTGACAACACCCGAGAATGGCGCCCGAACAATACAGCGCGAAAGCTGGCTGTCAGTCTCGCGGATTGAAATATGCGCAATGCGAAGGTCGCTGCGCGCGAGATCGCGATTCGCCACGATGCGGGCGAGTTGGATTTCCGCAATGACGTTGGCACCACGCACGGACTCAATGCGATTAACTTCGCTTGCAAGTGTTTCGGCATTGATATTTGCACGGTCGGCTTCGGCGACCTGGCGTTCACGCTGCAGCTCGAGCATCTCGCAGTCGAAAACCGCGACCGGCGTGCCGGCTTCGACGTAGTCGCCCGGTTCCGCCAACTGTTCGAGGCGGCCGGCCATGCCAGCGGTTATCTGTGATTCGTTTCGGCTGAAGACAGTGCCGGCCGCAGGCACGTTTGGCGCGACGCTGGTCGACATGACTTCGGTGATCGTAATGGGCGTCGGATCATTTTCGCCATTCGCAAATCCGTCGCTAACGGACAAGCACAGCAGCGCCGCAAACAACAATTTGAATGCGCGTTCGATGGTTGTGATTGAAATCATGATGTCATCCTTTGCTGCGCGAGAAGGTTCTTGGCCGGCATGACCTGGTTTGATTCGACAACTCGTTTGGATTCACCGAGACGCAGAATGCTCGGAAGTAGTAATAGTGTGAAAACAGCGCTGACGCTCATGCCGCCAACTATGACCGTGGCAAGTCCGCGGTAGATTTCACTACCGGCGCCTGGCACCAGCATCAGCGGCAACATGCCGCAGACGGACGTCAACGTACTCATGAAGATTGGACGTGCGCGGATGCGAATTGCCTGTGCAACGGCGTCGGTACGGTTTAGTCCCTCGCGTTCTGCCGCACGTGTCTGGTGTACGAGCAGGATCGCGTTATTGACGACAAGGCCGAGCAGGATGATGAAGCCGATCATGGTCAGCAATTCGAGCGACTGGTAGGTGAACAGGTTGAGGACACGCAGTCCGATTACGCCACCGACGACCGCAAGTGGCATGACCAGCAGCACGATCAGACTGTCCTTAACCGAGCGAAACATCGCCGCCATAATCAGTGCAAGTATCAGCACAGCCAGCCCGAAGTTTTTGCTCATGTCGGCGACGGCGGCATCGAGTTGATCGGCCGTGCCGCGATAGAAGATGTCGGCGTCATCGGGCAGGGCGTCGCGGAGTATCGGCCCGATTTCACTACGAATCGTTTTGAGTGCGTCTTCGATCGTCATATCGGGCGGCGGTAACACCTGCAAAGTGACCGTGCGCTGGCCGTTCACCCGCCGTAGTTGCGTCGGACCAACGGTGCGTTCGATGTTGGTTAGCTCGCCGATGACCTGGATGCCTGACAGCGGTGTGAAAATTGGCACGCCGGCAAGTTCTTCGGGAGTATCCCAGGCGCCACTCCATATCAACACATCCATGCTTTCGTTACCGTCGAAGTAACGGCCCGCACTGAGGCCACCGGTGAAGGCGCGGACCGCGTCCGCAACGGCACCGCGGTCGAGGCCAGCCTGGGTAATGCGAAGATCATCGGGCACCAGTTGCAGCTCGGGCTTCGACATACTGACACCCGGCAATGCCCGCACGGACCAGTCATTGAAGCGCTCGTTCATCGCGTCCTGGCCGACCTTGGCGGCCTCCATCAGCGCCATAAGTTCGGGGCCCTGAAGATCGATATCGATATTGCGTCCACCGGAAATGCCAATGTTGAGCAGCGATGCGCGAGACACGAACGGTCGCGCACCGGGGAGTCCGACCAGGATTTCGTCGCGAAGTTTGTCGATCAGCTCCGGCGCTTCGCGCGGGTCATTCGGATAAATGTAAATGCCGGTCGCGTTCGAACCCCAGGAGTACAGGTTGTAGCCACGAATTCCCGGGGCGGCATCTCCATCGACGTGCGGTTGCAACCGGTCGATGACCTCGAGAATCAGCTCGTTTTCGATGGTGCTGAGCGGAATACCCTCGGGCAAGCTGAAGTAGACTTCGATGCCGTCCGAGTCCGCCTGTGGCAGGAAGTCGAGTTTTGGCGCCAACAGCCAGGTCAAAAGCGCCGGAGCCAGCAACAGCGACACGATCCACCTGGTCCGTAACTGTGGCGTACTCGTCAGGCTGACAATGCGGTTCGTAATCTTGTCCCAGAATGGACCGAGGCGATCGATAACCAGTTGGTCGCTACGGAAGTAATTACTCGCAACCGGCAACACGGTAATTGCAGCAATGAACGATGTGGTCACCGCAACGGACAAGGTCAGCGCAAGGTCGGCAAACAGTTGACCTTCGAGTCCCTTCATAAACAGGATCGGCAGGAAGATCGCGATGCTGGTTATTGTTGAGGCAAACAGCGCACCGACAACCTGTGACGGGCCTTCGCGCGCCGCTTCACCCGGCGGCATGCCGTCTTGACGAAGACGCACAATGTTCTCTTGCACAATAATCGCCGCATCAAGGACCAGGCCCACGGCGAACGCGAGCCCGGCAAGCGACACGACGTTCAGACTGCGGCCCAAAAGGCTCAACACGAGCAGTGACGACAGCAACGAAAACGGAATTGTGGTCGCGATCATCAGCGTTGCGCGCCAGCCGCGCAGGAACCACCACAGCACACCCAGGGAGAGGAACACGCCGAGAACGAGGTTGCCGTTAACGAGCCCGATCGCGCGCCGGATGTGCACCGACGCATCGAAACTGAGCACCATCTGCAGACCTTCTGCAGCGAGCGGTCCGGCATTGAGTTCGTCGATCGTCCGGTTGATGTCGTCCAGGATCGTAACGGTGTTGGCGCCGTATTTGCCCTGCACGGAAATGTAGTAGGCCGGGAAACCCGTGCGATACATAAAACCGCCGCGCGGGTACAACTCCGTCGTGATGTCCGCGACCTCACGCAGGCGTATTGCCTGGTTGTTCGGCCGGGCAACGATCAGGTCACCCAATTCGTCGAGATTGAAACCGCCAAGAAAGCGGACGGTGTACTGACGCCGGCCAACGCTGGCGAGCCCGCCGGTTGAATTCACTGCACGCGTCACCGTGTTCGCGATATCGGTCACCTGCACGCCGAGCGCTGCGGCACGATAGGGATCGAAGTCGATCAATACCAGGCTGTCGCGCTGACTGTTGAGATTTACGCGTTGCACGCCGTCAATCTCCATCAGGGCCGGCTCAACCTGCGCTTCGATGACGCGCTGGAAATCGGTGACGTCGGTGCCCGGTGTCGCGATCTGTGGATGCACGAGCAGGGTTGCGACCGGGAAGTCCCAGCCCCCCACCTGGATGCTGGGTTCGTCGGCATCGGGCGGCGCTTGATCGGCACGATTCAGAGCATTGAGTACGTCGAGCATGGCTTGCTGCAGGTCGGTGCCGACGTCGAATACGAGGTGTACATTGCCATTGCCGGCGCTCACATTGCTCGACATCTCAACAACGCCGGGAACCTGCCGAAGCACCGTTTCCTGTGGCTCGACGATGTTGGCCTCGACTTCCTGCGGCGCGGCATTTCGCCACGAGGTGTTGATGTTGATCTCGGGATACTCGAGGTTGGGCAACATCTGGACGGGTAGCGATGCAATCCCGATGACGCCGAGCACGAAAAGCAATACCGCGGCGGCGAGCAGCGATGCGGGATTGTCTGCAGACAGGCGGATCAGCGACATGGTGCCCCTCTCTTGAGTAGCGGAATCTTTTACGATCTTTTGTTGGATGCACGAGGATCGCGAATAGTTTGCGATCATTTGGTTATTTGCGGCGAAATGAGGGTTTGTCGCGGTGAACCGTTAGTCGTGCCAGGCATCCGGCTCGTCGTGTTCGAGCGTGCGGCTGACAACCAGGTCGGCGTTTCTTAGAGCAAAAGTTCCCAGCAGCTTCCGAAGTACCATGAAGACGGGCTTTTTTACATAATCCTTGCTACTCTTGTGACTAATCTCACAGTTCCATTTGTCGATTAGGTCTACATTGAGATCGAGACTTCCGACGACATTTAGTGACATGACCAGACTGCTCAAGCTTCTTCCTCTTGCAGGATTTATCCTCGTTTCATTGGCAGCTCAAGCCGATGAGGGCGACTGGTATATTTCGCCCTCGATCGTCTATTCCGACGATGACGGTGATCGCCTGATCGACGATTCCGTTGCGGGCGGGCAGATCCAGGTCGGCAGGGAGATGAGCGAGCGCTTTTCGCTGGAGGGTCTTCTCGGCTATCACGATATTGACGGTTTTCCGGGCCAGGAACACCTGGAGATCGGTCTTAACGCTATTCGTAAATTCCGCCCCGACAGCATGTTTTCCCCTTATGTCATTGGTGGACTGGGCTATCTGCGCGCAGATGCGGGTCTCCCGGATTTTGGTGGCATTCCAGCTGCCGGTACGACGTCGAGCAGCGCGACGGCAACGGCCGGCCTTGGGTTGCAGCTTAATTTCAGCGACAGTCCCTGGTCACTGCGAGCCGAATATCGCTTGCGGCACGCATTCGACAGCACGGGTCTGACGGACCAGGTGGCTTCGCTCGGTATCCAGTACTCGTTCGGCGGCGGTTCCGACTCGTCGATAATGGCGGCAGCCAGCGAGCCGGAACCTGTCCCATATCAGGACAGCGACCATGACGGCGTTAGCGATGACAGGGATCGGTGTCCAGGTACCGTGGCAGGCGCCAGAGTCGACGCCAACGGCTGCGAAATCGCAGAGACAATCGATCTCAAGAATATCTACTTCGGGTTTGATTCCAACGTAATCCACCCGGCGTCGAAACGCCTGCTCGACCATTCGGCATCAATCCTGTTGCGCCATCCCGATCTGCAGCTCGAGATTGCCGGCTACGCGGATACCTTAGGTCCCGAACGCTACAACATGGCGTTGTCGCAGCTTCGTGCGGAGGCCGTGCGTGCCTACCTCGAGCAGGCGGGTGTTAACCCGGCGAACCTGACGGTCCGTGGCTACGGCGAATCCAATTCGGCCACCCACGCCGCAAACCGACGCGTGGAACTTCGTATAACGAAGCGCTAATGACCCAAAGCGGACATCGCTTGTTTGACTGAGAGTTCGTCAATCGTTAACGGGATTCGGGGATTTTGCACTTCTGTCCTTGTACTTGCTCTGTCTGCGTCGGCACATTCCGATTCACTGACATACCAGAAAGAGTTCATGGAGGAGGTCGCCGAATTCGCTAACCTAAACAGAATGAACATTACGCGACTTCACAGGGACGTACATGCCGATTGTTATATTCCTGTGACCATAGCCACAATCATCCTTAGCAACGGGTCCGTCAAGGACGTATCCATAGTGAAGTCCTCTACGGTGCCCGTCGTCGACAGATACTTCCTTTACGTCATCGAGCAGGCCGCACCCTATCAACCACTCGCGAATCACTATGATCCGGCTCCTGAGGAAATCACAATTACTCAGGAATTCAAGCTCGATGTGCAGTTGTGGGGTCATGGCATTCGCTCTACACAACCATGTGAGGAGCTCAAGCCTCGCGACTCTCAGTCGGAATAGAATCGGGATTTCGGCTAATTTGACCGAATCGCTGATCATCGCAACTTCGAGACCATCACACTAACATTGTTGCTAATCCAACGTTTCGAGACAGATCAGCCGAAAATTGCTCATCGAGCTGATATAAGAAATCGGAATTCGATGTTTCCATTTTTTCAGTTGCGCAGGAACAATAATTTGAAGGCGCTCGACAATGTGAATACGGCCGGGTACCTGAAAGGTTTACTCCTGTTTTTTCTACTAGCCTCATGCTCACAGACCGTAGTCCATCCACTCCAGGAACGAACGGAGGGATTCGTTACTGTTGGCGATGGTGTCAGAATTTACTATGTAGAAAAAGGATCTGGGCCAGAGGTTTTGGTGGCGCCTGCGGCCCTGTACCTCGAACCCCTGCTGCTTGACGATCTGTCAGCGAATCGACGTGTAGTCTTTTACGATCCACGCAATCGCGGCCGATCGGACAGTGCAGACCTCTCGAGCGTGTCTCTTGACCGGCAGATTGAGGATTTGGAAGAACTGCGTCGTGAGCTTGGGCTGGAGAAAATGATGTTGCTTGGCTGGTCAAGCTACGGTTTGGAAATGGCTGTCTATGCGATGCGGTATCCCGAGCGCGTGACCCACCTTGTTCAAATCTCCCCGTTAGCGCCAGCCTCCGCACTTCTGGAGCAATTCAGCGATACTCATGATCAACGGACTGATCGCCTTGCTATCGAAGCGTTAGATCGTAGGTCAGACGCAGGAGATTTCGATGACTCTCCGGAAGAATATTGTCGGCTCCGCAACGCACTGACTATTCCGCCAGACTTTGTGAACACCGATCTTGCCAAACAAGCTCCGGACGACTGCAAGTATCCAAATGAGTGGCCCAAGAACCGCTCCCCGTATTTCCGTGCGTTTTTCGCAACTTTTGGTGACTTCGATTGGCGAAATGATTTGAACGGCTTGAAAATACCGAGGTTGATAATCCACGGTCGCGAGGACCGCGTGCCGCTTGAAGGAGGGAAAGCATGGGCAGAGGGATATACAGATGCTCGCCTGATTGTCGTATCTCCGTCTGGGCATTTCCCGTTTATCGAACAGAAGGAGGTGGTCCTTGCGGCAATTGAAACGTTTCTTGACGGTGACTGGCCGCAAGATGCGATTGTGGTTCAATCCGATGATGATCTGCAATAGGCGGCTCCGATTTCGTTACTGAGGAACGTTCGCTATACGCTCAATAGCAGACATTGAGCTAATACTGCCGTGAAGAGGCACGAATGACGCACAGGCGACATCCAAGTTTATGGAACTATTCTTTTCCTGGTTACGGATACTTTAATAACGACAAACAGCAACGATACAGAAACCATAAGAGTCATTTCGTTTAGAAAGGGATACTTGAGAAATATTGGCGCGTCGCCAAATCCTAAAAACGCACCAACCAGCGCGCCAGCAAAACCAACGACTATATTAGTAATGCTAAACACTTTGTCCAATCTAAGAAGACCTGGAAGTATTCCAACTACTATCCCAGTTACGAGTATGAATATAATCAACATTGCGCCCTCAGTAGCTT
>WTCH01000010.1 GCA_013138675.1 Woeseiaceae bacterium
CTTGCCAAGGGCAAAGGCAACAAGCTAATCAACATTCCGTCGAAGAAGTACAAGACGGGCGAAGAGAAGATGATCGCCGCCGCGGTCGTCCCTGAAGATGGTGATCTGCAGGTCTACTGCGGCTCGCGCATCATGACGATCAAGTGGAACGATTCAGATTCGTACTACGGCGAGCGGGCCCTTCGCGGGGGACTGTTGCCCCGAGGCTGGCGCAACGTCGATCGCCTTGTTGGTATCATGCCGGAATAGGCACCGGGGCTGCTCCTACAAGGTCGGAACTACTTTGTTGTCGCGGCTCACGGTGTGGCCCCATTGGGCAAAGCCGCTCCTACAATGCTGATCGACATCTGCGACAATGCTGCCCGGAAAATGTAGGAGCGGCTTTAGCCGCGACTAGTCGGCCAGCGCCGCCAACCGGTCGGCCTGGTACTCGTTGATCAGCGGCTGCACCACCTGGTCGAGGCTGCCTTCGAGGATATCATCGAGCTTGTACAGCGTCAGGTTGATGCGGTGATCGGTCACGCGACCTTGTGGAAAGTTGTAGGTGCGGATGCGTTCTGAGCGATCGCCCGAACCCACCAGGAGTTTGCGTTGCTGTGCCTGTTCCGTGGCCTGTTCGGTTTCCTTGGCGTCGAGTAATCGAGCCTGCAGTAAGGACATGGCGCGCGCCTTGTTCTTGTGCTGCGAGCGCTCATCCTGGCATTCGACCACGATACCCGAGGGCAGGTGAGTAAGCCGGACAGCTGAATCCGTCTTGTTGACATGCTGGCCACCGGCGCCCGATGCGCGATAGGTGTCAACGCGCAGGTCCGCCGGCTTAATGTCCTCGACCTCAACCTCATCCGGCTCAGGCAAAACCGCGACCGTACACGCAGATGTGTGGATTCGGCCCTGTGATTCGGTTGTCGGTACACGCTGTACCCGATGTGCGCCAGACTCGAATTTCAGCTTGGCGTACGTGTTGCTGCCCGTGACGCGGCTGATGATTTCCTTGTAACCGCCATGATCGCCTTCACGGGCACTCAGAATCTCAACATTCCACTTCACCGTTTCGGCGAACTTGCAGTACATGCGAAACAGGTCGCCGGCAAAGATCGCGGCCTCGTCTCCGCCGGTACCGGCACGAATCTCGAGAAAAACATTGGCATCGTCGTAGGGGTCGGGCGGTATCAGCGACTTTTGCAGATCGAGCAACACCTCGTCACGACGAATATTGAGGCCCTGAAGTTCCTCCTGGCCCATCTCGCGAATGTCTTTGTCTTCATCGTCGGTCATCTCCCGGGCAGACGCGATGTCTGCGTCCAGCGTTTCGAACTCGGCGAATAGTTTCACGATCGGCTCGACGCGTGAATACTCCTTCGACAGGTTGCGAAACTGGTTTTGGTCCCCAATGACATCGGGATCAGCAAGCAGTCCGGCGATTTCTTCGAAACGGTCGCGGACGGACTCGAGCTTGAAGCGTATGGATTCTTTCACGTCGCCGCCGGTCAGTCCTCGTCAATGCCGAACAGGCTGCGCGTGGCATCGATAATCTCAACGTCTTCGTTCTCAGCCGCTTCACGCAGCCGCACGCTTGGGTTGTGCAGCATCTTTTTCATCAGCATTGCCGTCGCAAATTCAATGACTTCGCGGCTGTCGACACCTTTGTCGAGGCGCCGCTGTGCCTCGCGCAACACACCGTCGCGTATCGTTTCTCCCTGTTCGCGCAGGGCAACAATCAGTGGTGATGCTTTCTTGGCGCGCTCGATGCTCAGGTAGCGGCGGATTTCGTCATCGAGGATCCGATTTGCGTCAACGGCTGCGGCTTGCCGGCTTGTCTGGCCTTCTTGTATGACTTTCTGCAGGTCGTCGATCGTATAGAGGAACACGTCGCGGACCTTCGCCACCTCGGGCTCGATGTCACGCGGCACGGCGATGTCGACGGCAAAAACGGGTTTGTGTTTGCGTGTCTTCATGGCCGCCTTGACCATGTTCGCGGTGATGATCGCCTCCGGGGCTGCCGTTGACGTAATCAGGATGTCGGCTTCGGGCAAGGTGCCCTCGAGCTCCGAGAGTGGCACCGCGTAGCCGCCGAATTTGCTGGCCAGGTTCCTCGCACGTTCGACGTCGCGGTTGGCGACAAACAGCCGGCCGATGTCCTTGCCAACCAGGTGTTTCGCGACGAGTTCAATCGTCACGCCGGCGCCGACAAGCAGTGCGGTGTGTTTTTCGAACCCTGCGAAGAACTGTTGTGCGAGGCGTACCGACGCAGATGCGATGGACACCGGGTTGGCGCCGATCTCGGTGTCCGTACGGACTTTCTTGGCGACCGAAAACGTGTGTTGAAACAGGCGGCCCAGGTGCTGTCCTACCGTGCCCGCCTGCTGAGCTGACCGAAATGCGTCTTTGATCTGGCCGAGAATCTGCGTTTCGCCAAGTACCATCGAGTCGAGACCGCAGGCCACGCGGAAAATATGTCGAATAGCTTCCTCGGTATCGAGCGTGAACAAAGAGTTCGCGAATCCCTGATCCAGGCTGCGTTCGTCCCGCAGCCAGTCCTGCAGCCGGTCACGACCGCCGTCACTGGTGATTACGTAAAATTCGGTACGGTTACAGGTCGACAACAGCACGGCTTCGTCGACGCCATCGATATCAGTGAGGCGCTCACAAGCCCGGCTTACCTCGTCTCCCGCGAAAACGACTTGCTCGCGAATTTCAATAGGTGCCGTGTTATGGTTTAGCCCGAGTATTTGCAGCCGCATAGCGGACAATTGTATGCGAACTCACGGCTCAGTTCCTTGTCTGTGATAAAAGCCAACGCAATAATGCTCGGCGATTCAATTGACCCATAGAGTAGTGATGCACCGACTTCGTAACTGCCTGCCCACGTTCAGCCTCCTTCTAGCCCTAATCCTGGCATTCTCACCGCCCGCCATGGCGGATGAGGACACGGCGGCGGATCATCTCCTGAAAGCCGAGGTCGCCCTGCAGGGTGACGACTTCCTGACGGC
>WTCH01000173.1 GCA_013138675.1 Woeseiaceae bacterium
AATCTTGATCACCTGACAATCAACATCATGTTGCCTCTCGGCGGCGTGCTGATTGTGGTGTTTGCCGGTTGGGTCATGTGCCGTAACTCCACGGCTGACGAACTTGGCGGCGCCGGTTTGACTTACAAACTGTGGCGGGTACTGGCGCGCTATGTCGCACCGATAGGCATCCTGTTCGTGTTCCTCAAAGCGGTCGGATTGTTGCCGGAGCTCTCCTGATTCGAAGCGTAAGTCGCAGTGCACTCGTTCCGTACTCGGCCGAGAACATGTACGCCCTGGTCGAGGACGTGGATTCTTACCCTGCATTCCTGCCGTGGTGCAGTGACGTCGAAGTGCATTTCCGTGAGGGGAATGTTGTCGAAGTGACACTGGAATTACATCGCGGTCGTTTGAGCAAGCGATTTCGCACCCGCAATACGATGCATCCAAAGACAGCCATGGATCTGGAATTGGTTGGTGGCCCGTTTCGCCACCTCTCCGGTGGCTGGATCTTCACGTCGCTCGGCGATTCCGGCAGCAAGGTCGCCCTGGATATGGAATTTGAATTCGACAGTCGGGCACTCGACCTGATGATCGGCGCCTTTTTTGAGGATATTTGCAACTCACTGGTTGATGCGTTTACCCAACGAGCCGCGGTTGTTTACGGTGCCTGACCACACCACGGCCGGGTCATTGAATATCGAAGCGGTATTCGCATTATCGGATCGCCAGCAGCTTGTACCGCTGGTGCTGGATGCCGGGGCAACGGTCGCCGACGCGCTGCATGCATCCGGATTTCGGCAAGCTTTTCCCGATGCGGATTTCAAGAACCTGCAGAGCGGCATCTGGGGACGGATCGTATCGCAGAGCCAATTGCTACAGGATGGCGATCGAGTGGAGTTTTACCGTGCGCTTGAGCGCGATCCGCGTGAGGCACGACGCGAGTTGGCAAAGGCTCAGAGGCTCGGATCGAGTTCCTGATCGTCGTTGAGCTCAACAACGATGTCGTCCTCAAAAACAACTGTCACCCAACGTTTGAACGTTGCCGCATTCCGGCCGACGCGAATGAAGTACACGTAATCCCAGCGGGCCTGGTGAAACGGGTCGTCTATCAGGGGTGTGCCAAGAAGGAATCGAACCTGGTTACGGGTCATGCCGACCTCAACCTGGTCCATGTCTTCCTGCTTGATCAGGTTACCTTGCGAAATATTCGCGCGATAAACACAGCCGCTGGCAAAGGCCACTGTGGAAAAGACCAGTATGAGTAGGATTAATCTGCGCATATCGTGTAGACGTTGGACACCTGGGTCGGTCAGAGGTTTCGTAGAACAGATGCCGTACTGCGGTAGAGCCAGACCGCTATCTGCGTCATAATAGGCGCGCATCATACCTTCTTGCCTTACGGCACGACACCCGTTTTCAGCACACCCGGAGAGCCCCTGCTCATGGAGCAACGCCAGGAACTACGAAAAGCCGGTCTCAAGGTGACTCTGCCTCGCCTGAAGATCCTTGAAATTTTCGAGAAATCGAAGTTGCGGCACCTGAGTGCGGAGGACATGTACAAGGAATTGCTGGACTCGGGCGAGGACATCGGACTGGCTACTGTCTATCGCGTGCTCACGCAGTTTGAAGCAGCCGGCCTCGTGACACGGCACAATTTCGAAGGAGGGCATTCTGTCTTCGAGCTTGATGACGGGGATCATCACGACCACATGGTTTGCGTGGAGACGGGCGATGTTATCGAGTTTTCGAATACGGAAATCGAGCGCTTGCAGCATGAAATGGCCGAGGCACATGGCTACGATCTGCTAGATCACAACCTCGTCCTGTACGTAAAGCCCAAGTCCAAGTCGGGCTCGAACGAAGAGAGCTAGTTCAGGCACGTTTGCGGTTGGCACCTGACAGCATTTCGGCAGCGTGATCGATCGTCTTCTGCGTGATTTCTACGCCACCGAGCATGCGTGCCAACTCTTCGACGCGCTCTTCTTTTGCCAGCACCGCGACACCCGTGCGCGTGGCCTTGCCGTCGGTGACTTTGCTGATCCGAAAGTGCTGAGCCGCGAGACTTGCGACCTGCGGCAAGTGGGTCACGCACAGAACCTGTCGTTTCGCACCGAGCTCCTGTAACCGTCGCCCGACCATTTCTGCCACGCGACCACCGACACCGCTATCCACCTCATCGAAGACCATTGTCGGGATCGTACTGCCGTCACTCGCAATAACCTGGATGGCCAGGCTCATTCTCGATAGCTCTCCGCCCGATGCAACTCGAGACAGGGGCATGGGAGGCTGGCCGGGGTTGGCGCTGATCAGAAACTCGATGTCATCGATGCCCCACGCACGGGTCTCTCCGTTGGGCAGAGCAGCGACGGACACCTCAAACACGCCGCCTGGCATGCCCAGGCCTCCCATTGCTTCGGTCACAGCCGACGAAAAAGATTGCGCGGCTTTCTTGCGCGCATTCGACAAAGCTCTAGCGAACTTCTGGAATGCGTCGTGTGCGGATGTGACCTGTTCCTCAAGCTCTCTGCCGCGTTCCTCAGCGTGCCCGAGATCATCAAATTCCTGCCGCAACCTGATGTAAAGGGAAGGGAGTTCTTCTACCGACGTGCGGTGCTTTCGAGCGACTCCTTGTAACGCATCGAGCCGTTCCTCGACCCAGTCGCGCCGCGCCGGATCCATGTCGATGCTTCCGGCATAGCGCTGCAAGGAATCGATCGCTTCGCTGACCTGGATGCTGGCACTGTCAAGCAAACCACGCACGGGTTTGAGCTCTTCGTCATAGTCAAGCAATGCCTCCACGGCACGCGTTGCTTCGACTATCAGGGAGCTGGCATTCGTCGAATCATCCTGACCAAGGCTGTTCATGGCCACAGATACGCCGTCGGCGAGCCTGCTGCTGTTCCTCAGCTTTTGTCGTTCGGCCTGCAGGTCCTGCAATTCGCCTTCCTGAGTGTCGAGAGTATCGAGTTCACCGATTTGGAATTCCAGCAGGTCGAACCGAGACGCGCGATCTGAGTCCGCAGCGAGTAGTCCGTCGAGTTGCTGATGCAGCGACTGCCATTTTTCAAAAGCGGCTTCTGTCGATCTCCGTTTCTCGAGCAGTTCGCCGAAATGATCGAGCAGATCGCGTTGTACGGGCTTGCGGCCGAGGGACTGGTGAAAATGCTGTCCGTGAATGTCGAGCAGCAATTCACCCAGCGATTTGAGCTGTTGCATCGTCACCGCATTACCATTGACGAAAGCACGTGAGCGGCCATCCGCCGAGACCACGCGACGCAACAGGCACGACTCATCCTGGTCCAGCGCCTGATCCTCGAGCCAGTCGTGAACGTCGCTTTGTGCGGAAATGTCGAACTCGGCACTGAACTCGGCGCGCTTGGCACCACTGCGTACCAGTTGGCTGCCGCCGCGTTCACCGAGGACCAGGCCGACAGCGTCGACCAGAATGGATTTGCCTGCGCCGGTTTCGCCGGTAAGGACTGTCATGCCAGGTTCGAACTCGACCGAGATCTGATCAACGATCGCGAAATCCCTGACTTCAAGGCTGATCAGCATGACCTACTCCGAGACCGTCGAGCGCCGACGGTTGTCGCGACCCCACAATAATTTCGAGCGCAGAATGCCATAAAAGTCATAGCCGGGCGGATGAATCAGCCTGATACGATTCTCGGCCGCTGAGATCATTAGTATGTCGTCAGGGGAGATTGGCCCAATCGAATGACCGTCAATTGCGACTGCCGCGGCTGTGTGCTCCCGGTCCAGCAGGCGAATCCTGATGGGCTGGCTCGCGGCAATGACGAGCGGCCGATCCGTCAACGTGTGTGGGCAAATGGGCACCACTACCATGGCGTCGAGGTGCGGTTCGACGATCGGACCACCGCAGCTCAGCGCGTAAGCCGTTGAGCCAGTCGGTGTTGCGACAATCAAGCCGTCGCCCGAGTGCGTATTGACGAACTGGCCGGCAACGCTGGTCTCGAAATCGACCATGCGCCCGGTCTCACTTCGCTGCAGGACGACGTCGTTGAATGCGATAGCAGTCACAACTTCGCCATTGGCGAGCTGCAAATCTGCGCTGAGCAACAGTCGCGACTCGACCGTGTAGTCGCCCGCCAGGATATGGTCGACGCTGGGCAGCATGTCATCGGTCATCACATCCGCCAGGAAGCCGAGGCGGCCACGATTAATGCCAAGCAATGGAATGTCGTTTTTTCTCGTCAAGCTGCCGGCATACAGCATCGTACCGTCACCACCGACCGCGATCACCAGATCCGCCCGCGCAACTTGCTCTTCAGGTAGCACCTCAATGCCGGCTTCTGTTAAATGCGCGATAAGCACGGACATGGGCTCCGCGACGCGCGCGTCGTCGCGGCGACCGAGTACCGCAACTTTCTGAAATTCACTGCCCATTGCGTATCGTTTTTTTCCCTGCTAGCTTGTCAAAAGATACCCTAACACAGCGAGCGGATTGCCAAATCGTCGTATTTATTGCGGATGTCTGCAGAAGCAATCAGTAACCCTCCAAGCGATCGTGCGCAACATCTGTTGCACGCACTGATCCAGCGTTATATCCGTGACGGGCAGCCTGTCGGTTCGCGAACGCTGTCCAAAGATTCCGGTCTCGATCTTAGCCCCGCAACAATACGAAATGTCATGTCCGACCTCGAGGATATGGGCATGGTTTCTGCGCCACATACGTCGGCGGGCAGGGTGCCAACGCCAAAAGGCTATCGCTTGTTTGTCGATACCCTGGTTCGCTACCGGCAACCCAAAGACGGTGACATCGATAAATTGCGTACACAGATCCAGCGCAAGGTCGATGACGAGGGCGCGTTGGTTTCTTCTGTGTCGAACCTGTTGTCCGATTTTACGAACCTTGCTGGTGTCGTCACTGTGCCTCACGCGCAACATGCCGCACTTCGCCAAATCGAATTTCTGCCGCTGTCGGAGAACCGCATTCTCGCTATCCTGGTTATCAATGACCGGGAGGTGCAGAACCGCATCCTGCACACGGATAAGGACTACACCGCGTCCGAGCTGCAGCAGGCGGCGAATTTCATCAACGAGCACTATGCGGGCAAGGAACTGTCACAGGTTCGCGTGAAAATTGTGGAAGACCTTGATCAAACCCGGAATTCAATGAACCAGGCAATGCACGACATCATCGCCGTCGCGCAGTCCGCCATGAGTGACGCGCCCGATTCAAGAGGTGAGTTCGTCCTGGCGGGTGAAACCAACCTGATGGGTTTTGCAGAGCTGTCGGATGTCGATACCTTGCGTCGCCTTTTCGACGCATTTTCGAGCAAGCGGCACATCCTCGATCTGCTCGATCGCAGTATTAACGCGAATGGTGTGCAGGTTTTCATCGGTGCAGAATCCGGCTATGAGATGCTCGACGATTGCAGCGTCGTCACAGCGCCATATCACCTTGACGACGACACGGTCGGTGTTCTTGGCGTCATTGGCCCGACCCGAATGGCGTATGACCGCGTAGTACCGATCGTGGACATCACCGCACGTTTGCTCAGGGCCGCACTGAAACCCTGATTTTAAGCCGTATTTTTGGCATCAACCCTTGATATTTGCGGCAGGGTCCCCAAACTCCACACTTCATTTGATCCGGCCCGCGCTATGGGGAACACAAGCCAATGAATGGACAGCCCGATCGTCCGGACATCGAGTCCGACGAAGAAAATATTGACGCCGAACAAGAGGCGGCCGAAACGCCTGTGGACGCGGAAGCGATAGCGGAGGCCGAGACGACTCCGACGCTTGAATCGTTGCAAGCCAAGGCAGACGAGAACTGGGACCGTTACCTGCGGGCCATGGCAGAGGCGGACAATATCCGTAAACGTGCCACCCGTGATATCGAGCATGCCCACAAATTCGCGCTGGAGAATTTCAGCAAGGACCTGTTGGCCGCCAAAGACAGTCTCGAGATGGGTCTCGCCGCCGCCGATACAGCCGATGCGGAGAGCCTGCTGGCGGGCAGCGAGGCGACTCTCAAGCTGCTTGCGGGGTCGCTGGAACGTTTCGGCATTAGCGAGATTGACCCCGAAGGCGAGCCATTTGATCCCGAGCGGCACGAGGCAATGACGATGCAGCCATCGGCCGAGGTCGAGCCTGGCTCGGTCCTCACGGTCATTCAAAAGGGCTATGTGCTGAACGGGCGCCTCTTGCGACCGGCCAGGGTCATTGTCGCTTCTGAGCCTGCAGACGGTTGAAACCTGGTCTAAAGGCCCCACCTAAGCACCAGATTTTGAATACATAACGGAATTCGGAGTAAGAACATGGGAAAAGTGATTGGTATCGACCTGGGTACCACCAACTCCTGCGTAGCAGTAATGGAGGGCGATACGCCCAAGGTCATAGAAAACAGCGAGGGTGATCGTACGACGCCTTCTATTGTCGCATTCAGTAAAGACGACCAGGTGCTCGTCGGGCAGTCGGCCAAACGGCAGGCGGTTACAAATCCGACCAACACCCTGTTCGCCATCAAGCGACTCATCGGACGGCGTTTTGAAGATGACGTTGTACAGCGCGACATCAAGATGGTGCCGTACACCATTGCCAAGGCCGACAATGGCGACGCCTGGGTTGAGGCAAATGGTAAGAAGATGGCACCACCGGAGATCGCAGCTCGGGTCCTGATGAAGATGAAGAAGACGGCTGAGGACTACCTCGGTGAAACCGTCACCGAAGCGGTTGTTACGGTGCCGGCGTACTTCAACGATTCGCAGCGTCAGGCGACCAAAGATGCTGGAAAAATCGCGGGCCTCGATGTTAAGCGCATCATCAACGAGCCAACCGCTGCGGCCCTTGCCTACGGCATGGACAAGAAGCGCGGTGACAAGAGGATCGCAGTATTCGATCTTGGTGGCGGCACGTTTGACGTATCCGTGATTGAAATCGCTGAGGTCGATGGCGAGCACCAGTTTGAAGTACTTGCCACAAACGGCGATACGTTCCTCGGCGGCGAGGACTTCGATATGCGGGTCATTGAGTACCTGACGGCCGAGTTCCAGCGCGAGAGTGGTGTCGATATCACTGCGGATCCTCTGGCGATGCAGCGCCTCAAGGAAGCCGCGGAGAAGGCCAAAATCGAGCTGTCCACGCAGCAGCAGACCGAGGTTAACCTGCCGTACATCACGGCCGATGCGAGTGGTCCGAAACACCTCGCCATCAAGCTGACACGCGCCAAGCTGGAGTCGCTCGTCGAAGAGCTGGTTGCGAAAACAATAGCGCCCTGCAAAATTGCGCTGAATGACGCGGGCCTCAAGGTCAATGAAATTGACGATGTGATCCTCGTTGGTGGTCAGACACGTATGCCGAAGGTCCAGGAAGAGGTGCAGAATTTCTTCGGCAAGGAGCCGCGCAGGGATGTTAATCCCGATGAGGCCGTTGCGGTGGGTGCCGCAATTCAGGGCGGTGTGCTTGCCGGTGACGTTAAAGACGTCCTGCTGCTCGACGTCTCGCCCCTGTCTCTCGGTATCGAGACACTCGGCAGCGTCATGACCAAACTGATCGAGAAGAATACGACCATTCCGGCAAATGCGGAGCAGGTGTTCTCGACAGCGGATGACAACCAGACCGCGGTAACGATTCATGTGTTGCAGGGTGAGCGCGAACGCTCAGGCGATAACAAGTCGCTAGGTCGTTTTGACCTGGCCGATATCCCGCCTGCGCCGCGCGGCCTGCCGCAGATTGAGGTGACATTCGATATCGATGCCAACGGCATTCTGAACGTCTCCGCCAAGGACAAGGCGACGGGCAAGAGCCAGACAATCGTCATCAAGGCCTCGAGTGGTTTGTCAGATGACGAGATCGACACAATGGTGACAGACGCCGAGAGCCATGCCGAGGAAGATCGAAAGTTCCGCGAGCTTGTGGACGCCCGCAACCAGGCTGACAGCCTGATTCACGCGTCCGAGAAGACACTCAGCGAGATGGGCGAGAAGGCGAGCAGTGAGGAGCGCCTCAATATCGAGAACGCAGTGTCGGACCTGAAGGCGGCACTTGAGAAAGACGACCAGGATGCGATTCAGGCGAAGACTGCCACATTAGCGGAGGCTTCCGGCACGCTGGCGCAGAAACTGTATGCCGAGCAGGCTGCCCAGGAGGCTGGCGAAGGTGAGGCTTCGACGGCCGAAGGTGACGACATAGTTGACGCCGAGTTCGAAGAAGTCGACGACGAGTCCAAGAAGGACTAGGCAAGTAATGGAGTCAGAGCCGTTGGGCTCTGACCCTGTTTAGTTGGGTATCCATGGCAAAACGCGATCACTACGAGGTACTCGGGGTCTCGAGGACGGCACCAGCCGACGAGATCAAGAAAGCCTATCGGCGTCTTGCCATGAAGCACCATCCGGATCGCAATAAGGACGATACGAGCGCGGAAGGCAAGTTCAAGGAGGCCAAAGAAGCGTACGAAGTCCTGAGCGATTCCGAAAAGCGAGCAACCTACGACCGCTTCGGTCACGACGGACTGAGTTCGGCCCGCGGTGGTGGTGCGGGCGGATACGGCGCCGAGGGCTTCGGCGATATCTTCGGCGATGTGTTCGGCGATATCTTCGGCGGCGGGCGGCAACGTGGGAGCCAGGTGTTTCGTGGCGCCGATCTTGGGTACGAGTTGCGACTCGATCTTGAGAAGGCCGTCAGCGGCGGCTCCGTCACGATAGACGTTCCGACCCAGGTTGCCTGCGAAAAATGCGATGGAAGCGGCGCCAAAAAAGGTACAGACCCCGTGAAGTGTTCAACTTGCGGTGGTGTGGGCCAGGTGCGCATGCAACAGGGTTTCTTCTCCATCCAGCAGGCATGTCCAGCCTGTAAGGGTGTTGGCACGACGATTGGCGATCCCTGCAGTGACTGTCATGGTCGCGGCCGCACTCGTAAAACCAAGACGCTATCGGTCAAGGTACCTGCCGGTGTCGACGACGGCGACCGGATCCGCCTGTCCGGTGAGGGCGAGGCCGGGCGAAATGGTGGCCCACCGGGCGATCTGTATGTCGAGATCCGCGTGAATCCACATAAGCTGTTCACACGAGATGCTGCGGACCTGGCGTGTGAGATTCCGATCAGTGTTGCTGCCGCGACACTGGGTGGCGAGGTGGAATTGCCGACACTCAATGGCAACGTATCGCTGAAAGTCCCGGCGGGGACGCAGTCGGGTAAGGTCTTTCGATTGCGTGGCAAAGGCGTGAGCACGGTTCGCGATGCGCGCCAGGGTGACCTGTTCGCCAAGGTCGCAGTCGAGACCCCGGTTAACCTGAATTCCGAACAGAAAGACCTGTTACAGCGGTTCGAGGAGTCAATTCGGTCGGGTGGCGAGAAACACAGCCCACGCGCGGGTGGATGGCTCGATACGGTGAAGCGATTCTTCGATAGAATCAGCTAACCAGCCAACGAGGCAATAGCTGATTTACTAAGTGTAGCCTTGGGTTTACTAAGTGTAGCCATAGGGGTTTCAGTATCAGTCCGATAAGAATATGCATTGCCGGGGTCGGACGTATGGGCCAGGCAATTGCCGGCCTTGTCGATGCAGCGGATGACCTCAATCTTGCCGGCGTGTGGAAACGCGGCGACGACATTGATGCGCTCGCAGGTTCGTGTGATGTCCTGATCGATTTCAGCCTGCCCGAGGCCACCGACCAGATTATCTCGGCAGCGACTCGAAACAAAATTCCCCTGGTTTGTGGCGTCAGTGGCCTGAGTGACCAACAAGTGGCCTCGCTCGATGAGGCTGCGCGATCAATCGCTGTGGTCTACGACCGCAACATGAGCATTGGCGTTGCTGTCCTCGAAAACCTTGTCCGACAAGCTGCTGCGGCTTTGGGAGCCGACTTCACGGTTGAGGTCCACGAGACGCACCACGTGCACAAGGTTGATGCGCCGTCGGGAACGGCATTAAAGCTCGGCGAGGCAATAGCCGCCGAACGCGGCACGGACCCAGCCGACATCCACTACGAGTCTGAGCGCCGCGGGGAGGTTCCCGGCGATCACACGGTTATTCTGTCGTCAGCCACGGAGCGACTGTCGCTGAGTCACAGCGTCACGACGCGGCAGGTTTTTGCAGATGGCGCCGTGAAAGCGGCTCGCTGGATCGTAAATCAGCCCCTCGGCAGGTTTACGATGCACGATGTCTTAGAGTAAGATACGCCGGATCGCTAAGCGGTCAGCGAAAACTCGAGCGGGAGGCCAGGTCCTTCCGCTTTTGTGCATCTGAAATCGGTAATCCGATAACGAATTACAAGGATCGCTGTTGACTACGCCTGCTGTTCTGGCACTTGCTGATGGAACAATCTTTCAGGGGACCTCGGTCGGGGCCGATGGCCAGACTATCGGTGAAGTTGTCTTCAATACTGCGATGACGGGTTACCAGGAGATCCTGTCGGATCCCTCGTACTGCCGCCAGATCGTCACCCTCACGTACCCGCATATCGGCAACACCGGCACTAACGGTGAGGACATGGAATCTTCGCAGATTCATGCGTCCGGGCTGGTTATTCGTGACAGTTCCATTGTCACCAGCAGCTGGCGCAGCGAACGGCCGCTCACAGAGTTTCTCGTGCAGGGCGGGACGGTCGCCATTGCTGACATCGATACCCGCAAATTGACCCGAGTAATCCGTGAGAAGGGTGCCCAATCAGGCTGCATCATGACCGGAAGCGCGAATCCGGAGAAGGCAATCGAGCACGCCCGCAGATTCCCTGGCATCGTCGGAATGGACCTTGCCAGATTCGTAACAACGGATTCGGCGTATCAATGGTGCCACGGCGTGACGTTCGGACGCAGGCCGCGAATTCTGAGTCGCCGGATCGCGCCGTTTCATGTTGTCGCCTACGATTTCGGTATCAAGCGCAATATCCTTCGGGTGCTGTCGGATCTCGATTGTCGTATGACCGTCGTGCCGGCGACGACGAGCGCCGAAGAAGCATTTTCCCTGTCGCCGGATGGCATTTTCCTGTCGAACGGGCCTGGCGATCCGGAACCCTGCGACTATGCGATTAGCGCGATCCAGGAGTTTCTCGATGCTGGCACCCCGATTTTCGGTATCTGTCTCGGGCACCAGCTACTGTCGCTGGCGGCCGGCGCAAAGACCGTAAAAATGAAGTTCGGCCACCACGGCGCAAATCACCCGGTTCAGGACCTGAAGACGGGGCAGGTGATGATTACGAGCCAGAATCACGGCTTTGCCGTCGATGAGGAGAGCCTGCCGGAGCATGTTGAGGCCACGCATCGTTCGCTGTTCGATGGCACCCTGCAAGGCATTTCGATCAAGGACCAGCCTGCGTTCAGTTTCCAGGGCCACCCGGAGGCGAGCCCCGGTCCCCATGATTTGCTGCCCCTGTTTGAGCACTTCATCCAGGATATGGACGCACAGAAGCGTAGGACGATCAGGTTGGTGATATCATCATAGTGTTACAAAACAATATGTTAATAAGCTTTATTAAAGTGAATTATCTTGTGCTGACCAATGCCTAAGCGTACTGACATAGAGAGTGTATTGATCATCGGCGCCGGGCCTATCGTCATTGGCCAGGCCTGTGAGTTCGACTATTCCGGTGCTCAGGCTTGTAAGGCGCTCAAAGAAGAGGGCTACCGCGTCATCCTGGTCAACTCCAACCCGGCGACCATCATGACTGACCCGGAGATGGCGGACGCGATCTATATCGAGCCGGTGCAATGGGCCGCTGTAGAGCGCATCATCGCGAAGGAAAGACCGGACGCGCTGTTGCCGACCATGGGTGGGCAGACAGGCCTCAACTGTGCGCTGGACCTGGCACGCGAAGGTGTCCTCGAGAAGTATAACGTCGAGATGATTGCCGCTTCGCGCGAGGCAATCGACATGGCGGAGGATCGGGACCTGTTTCGGAAGGCGATGACCGAAATCGGTCTCGAGTGCCCACGGGCGGAGATTGCACACAGCCTGGAAGAGGCACTTGAGAAACAGGCCAGCATCGGTTTTCCGACCATCATTCGGCCCTCGTTCACACTTGGCGGAACGGGCGGTGGCATCGCTTACAACCGCGAAGAATTTGAACGCATCATCGTTCATGGCCTCGAGATGTCGCCAACGACCGAGGTACTGCTCGAAGAGTCCGTTATCGGTTGGAAGGAATTCGAGATGGAGGTCGTGCGGGATCGCAACGACAACTGCATCATCGTCTGCTCGATCGAGAATCTCGATCCAATGGGTGTGCATACCGGTGACTCGATCACGGTGGCGCCGGCCCAGACACTGACTGACAAGGAATACCAGCGACTGCGAAATGCCTCAATCGACGTGCTGCGCAAAATCGGTGTAGAGACCGGCGGCTCGAATGTCCAGTTTGCGATCAGCCCGGAGGATGGGCGCGTACTGATTATCGAGATGAATCCACGTGTGTCGCGATCGTCGGCACTGGCTTCGAAGGCCACCGGATTCCCGATCGCCAAGGTCGCTGCAAAGCTGTCTATTGGGTACACACTCGACGAGCTCCAGAATGACATCACGGGTGGAGCAACTCCGGCCTCGTTTGAGCCGAGCATCGACTACGTTGTCACCAAGATTCCTCGCTTCACATTCGAAAAATTCCCGGGCGCGAACGACCGCCTGACAACGCAAATGAAGTCAGTCGGTGAAGTGATGGCTATGGGGAGGACGTTCCAGGAGTCCCTGCAAAAGGCACTTCGGGGTCTTGAAACGGGAATCATGGGCCTGAATGAAATCGTGACGTCCGTGGCGACCGATGCCGAACGCGATGCGCTGCGCCAGGAATTGCGTATCCCTGGCGCGGACAGACTGCGCTATGTCGCTGACGCCATGCGCCTGGGTTTCACATTCGAGGATGTTGCCAAGGTGTCGGGCATCGACCCGTGGTTCCTTGCGCAGATAGCCGACCTGCTGGACGCAGAAGGTGTGATGAAAGAAGCGGGTCTCGCGGGCCTCAGCGAACCGCTATTGCGCAACTTCAAGCGCAAGGGTTTTTCGGATGCGCGAATTGCTGAGGTGACAGGCGTCGCTGAAAATGCTGTTCGCAAGCGCCGCCATGAGCTCGAGATTCGTCCGGTTTTCAAACGAGTAGATACCTGTGCCGCCGAGTTCTCAACGAGTACGGCATACCTGTACTCGACGTACGAAGAAGAATGCGAGGCCGAGCCTACGGACCGACCGAAGATCATGATTCTCGGCGGTGGCCCCAACCGAATCGGGCAGGGTATCGAGTTCGACTACTGCTGCGTGCACGCGGCACTGGCGCTCAAAGAGTCGGGCTACGAGACGATCATGGTCAACTGCAATCCCGAAACTGTCTCGACGGATTACGACACGTCGGACCGGTTGTATTTCGAATCGCTGACGTTCGAAGACGTCATGGAAATTATCGACACGGAGAAACCGAAGGGAGTCATCGTCCAGTACGGTGGCCAGACACCACTGAAGCTGGCGCGAGATCTCGAAGCGGCAGGCGCGCCAATTATCGGCACAACGCCGGATTCGATCGATCTTGCTGAAGATCGAGAACGCTTCCAGAAGCTGGTGGAGTCTCTGCATCTGAGGCAGCCCCCGAACCGCACGGCGAGAAACAAGGAAGAGGCGATCGAGATGGGTTCCGATGTCGGTTACCCGCTCATCGTGCGGCCATCCTACGTATTGGGCGGCCGCGCCATGGAGATTGTCCACAGTGATGATGATCTCGGTGTCTATATGGAAGCCGCCATAAATGTGTCGAATGACAGCCCGGTGCTGCTCGACCGTTTTCTCGATCTCGCAATTGAAGTCGACGTCGACTGCATCTGCGATGGCGAACGCGTCCTGATCGGCGGCATCATGGAGCACATCGAGCAGGCGGGCGTTCACTCCGGAGACTCGGGATGCTCATTGCCGCCATTCAGCCTGAGCAAGGAGCTGCAGGATGAGCTGATTGAGCAGGTCATCAAACTGGCCAAGGGTCTCAAGGTTGTTGGCATCATGAATACGCAGTTCGCGATTCAGAACAACATCGTCTACCTGCTGGAAGTGAATCCGAGAGCCAGCCGAACGATTCCGTTCGTGTCGAAGGCGATTGGCTTACCGCTGGCCAAGATCGCGGCGAAAGTCATGGTCGGCGAATCACTGGCAAAGCAAGGCTACGTCAACCAACGGACTCCGGGGTACTTCTCGGTCAAGGAATCTGTATTTCCGTTTATCAAGTTCCCGGGTGCAGATCCCATCCTGGGTCCCGAAATGAAATCGACCGGAGAGGTTATGGGGATCGGGCGCTCGTTCGGTGAGGCCTACGCCAAGGCGCAGCTTGCATCGGGTGTGGTCTTGCCGCGCCAGGGCGCTGCATTACTTAGCGTGCGCGATCGCGACAAGGACGGGGCTGTGGAACTGGCGAAAATCCTTGTGGAGCAGGGCTTTGACATCGTAGCGACACATGGTTCCGCGCAACACCTCGCCGCGGCTGGGGTATCATGTCGTCGGGCCAACAAGGTCCGCGAGGGCCGGCCGCATATCGTCGATATGATCAAGAACGGTGAAATCGATCTCATCGTTAATACGACAGAAGGCAAACAGGCCATTCAGGAGTCGACCTCGATTCGCGCGGAAGCGGTGCGCAGGGGCGTCACTTACTACACGACGCTACCAGCGGCGATCGCGACGTGTAAGGCAATTGAACATTTGGACGACAGTGACGTGAACCGACTTCAAGATCTGCATAAGGAAGTTGCCGCATGAGTAAGGTCCCGATGACCGTGCACGGCCACGAGCTGATGCGGGAAGAACTAAAGCGACTCAAATCCGTCGATCGCCCGCAGGTCATTGAAGCAATCGCCGAGGCGCGCGCGCATGGTGATCTCAAAGAGAATGCCGAGTATCACGCTGCCAAGGAACAGCAGGGTTTTATTGAAGCGCGCATCAAGGACTTCGAGGGCAAGTTGTCGCATCTGCAGGTGATTGATGTCACCGCCATCGACGCCAAGGGAAAAGTCGTATTCGGTTCGACCGTGAAATTGCTCGACGAGGACACGGAACAGGAACTCGAGTACAGGATCGTCGGTGAAGACGAGGCGAGCATAAAGAACAACCTGATTTCCTACTCGTCACCAATCGCTCGCGCGTTAATCGGCAAGAGTGAAGGGGACGTGGTTTCGTTTCAGGCGCCGGGAGGCGAAAAGAACTTCGAGATACTCGAGGTTAAGTACATCTGACCGGGGCTAGCGGTTCGGGATGATGATCTTCTTCTTTTCGGGATTTTCGCGATACAGCAACGCCATGTTGCCAACACGCTGAATCAGTATCGCCGACGCAGTTGTGCAGAGTTGTTCGATGATCGAATCCCGCAGTTTCCTGTCGCCAACGCGAACACTGACTTTGATCAGTTCATGGTGGTTAAGAGTTGTCTCGTACTCCGCCAGAACAGACTCGGACAGGCCAGACTCACCGACCATGATCACGGGCTTGATTGCGTGGCCAAGCCCGCGCAGGTGTTTCTTTTGAGCTTCAGTGAATGTCATGGGCGCGGAGTGTAGCAGTGGCCACGCCAAAGCACAGCGCCGCTATGCGAATTGGAGCAATTACGCATGGGTAAGCCCAGAGGCACTGGACGAAGTTGGAAAGAAAGGCAAGACCGGGATCCGTACGTGCAACAGGCACGGCGGGATGGCTGGCGTTCACGGGCAGTCTACAAACTTGAACAGATTAACGACAAGGAGCGTCTGCTTAAAAAGGGCATGCTGTGCGTCGACCTGGGCGCAGCGCCTGGCAGTTGGAGCCAGTACGTCACCGAGAAGCTCGATAGCGACGTACGAATCGTCGCTGTCGACCTGTTGCCAATGGACGCATTGGCATCGGTGGAATTCATCCTGGGCGACTTTACAGAAGACGCCGTGCTCGACGCCATGCGGGCAGCAATAGGGAATGCGCCGGTGGACCTTGTAATGAGCGACATGGCCCCCAATATTAGCGGGAACCGAGCGGTCGATCAGCCTCGCTCGATGTATCTCGTCGAACTGGCCCTGGAGCTTTGTAAGGAAGTCCTGAGGCCGGGTGGCGACTTTGTTTGCAAGCTGTTTCAGGGTGAGGGCACTGACGAGTACATCGCGGCAGCACGAGCGTCGTTCAAGCGAGTCAAAGCCATAAAACCCAAGGCTTCCAGGTCCGGTAGCCGTGAGGTGTACTTGGTAGCGAGAAACTATCGATTGTAGTAGTGTCTAAACGCTAGAGCCTGTTTAAATAAACAGTGCTGTGGCGCCTTCCCAACGCGGATTCTCAATGTGAATGATCTGACCAAAAATATACTTGTCTTCGTCGTCATCATCGTCGTTTTACTGACTGTGGTGCAGGGTCTGTCTGGCGTCAGTGGCACACAGCCGCAGTCGAGGGACTACTCGGAATTTCTCAACCAGGTGCGGTCAGGCCAGGTCGAAAAGGTGGAGATCGAAGGCGAGATCGTCCGTTTTGGCAACGGTCAGTCACTCGCCTATTACACGATCAGCCCGGAGACCGATAACAACACGCTCATTGGCCTTCTCGATAAGAACGGTGTTCAGTTCAGCGCTGCCGAGCCCAAATCGCAAAGCCTGATTGGCCAGTTGCTGATCAGCTCCTTCCCGATACTATTATTGATCGGTGTCTGGATTTACTTCATGCGACAAATGCAGGGTGGCGGTGGCGGTCGTGGCGCCATGTCGTTTGGCAAGAGCAAAGCTCGACTCCTGGGTGAAGACCAGGTTGGAGTCACATTCGCGGACGTGGCCGGTGTTGAAGAGGCAAAAGCCGAGGTGTCGGAGGTTGTCGACTTCCTCAAGGATCCGAGCAAGTTCCAGCGACTCGGTGGCAAGATTCCAAAAGGCGTGCTCATGGTCGGCCCGCCGGGTACGGGTAAGACGCTGTTGGCCAGAGCGATTGCTGGCGAAGCCAAGGTACCGTTTTTCACAATTTCCGGTTCCGATTTCGTAGAGATGTTCGTTGGTGTCGGTGCATCACGTGTACGCGACATGTTCGACCAGGCAAAGAAACAGGCGCCCTGCATAATTTTCATCGACGAGTTGGACGCTGTTGGCCGCCATCGCGGCGCCGGTCTCGGCGGTGGTCATGACGAACGCGAGCAGACGCTGAACCAGATGCTGGTCGAAATGGACGGATTCGAAGGCAGTGAAGGCATTATTGTCATCGCGGCGACGAACCGCCCCGACGTACTCGATCCCGCATTGTTGCGACCTGGACGTTTTGACCGCCAGGTCGTGGTACCGCTGCCCGATGTTCGTGGTCGCGAGCAGATTCTCAAAGTTCACATGCGCAAGGTGCCGCTCGACGAGGACGTCAAGCCAAACCTTATTGCCCGTGGTACGCCTGGCTTCTCGGGGGCCGATCTTGCCAACCTGGTTAATGAAGCAGCGCTATTCGCTGCGCGCGCGAATCGTCGCGTGGTCAGCATGGATCAGTTCGAGAAGGCTAAAGATAAAATCATGATGGGCGCCGAGCGCCGCTCGATGGTCATGAGCGAGAAAGAAAAGCTAAATACGGCTTACCACGAAGCGGGCCACGCTATTGTTGGCTACCTCATGCCTGAGCACGACCCTGTCTATAAGGTCACGATCATCCCGCGCGGACGTGCACTTGGCGTCACGATGTATCTTCCTGAGGAAGACCGCTACAGCATGTCCAAGCAGCATCTTGAGAGCATGATTTCCAGCCTGTTTGGTGGCCGCATTGCGGAGGAGTTGATTCTCGGAGCATCGGGTGTCACGACCGGTGCGTCGAATGATATCGAAAGGGCAACCGAGATCGCCCGAAACATGGTCACTAAATGGGGCCTGTCCGAACGTCTCGGTCCGCTGACCTACAGCGAAGACGATGGTGAGGTATTCCTGGGTCGTTCGGTCACACAGCATAAGCAGGTGTCCGATGTCACGGCCCACGCAATCGACGAAGAAGTTCGCAATATCGTTGACGCAAATTATTCAAATGCCAAGAAGCTCCTCGAGGAAAACGTCGACAAGCTGCACGCTATGGCGAAAGCGCTCATCAAGTACGAGACGCTCGGCGACAGCCAGATCAAGGACATCATGGAAGGTCGTGAGCCGCAGCCACCCGAAGACTGGGAGGACACGCCCGATTCGAGTGAGGACGAGGGATCTCCGAAGCCTGAAGCCGAGTCCAAGGGATCGATCGGCGGCCCCGCCAGCGAACACTAAGTCGCGCCGCGGCGCAGCAGCATGACCTTACATCTTGGCGCTATTTCGCTGGATTGCCCGGCTGTCATGGGCATTCTCAATACGACTCCCGACTCATTTTCTGACGGCGGCCGTTTCATGGCGCCGAGCGTGGCAATCATGCACGCAGAGCAAATGGCTGCGGCGGGTGCCGCCATCGTTGATGTTGGCGGGGAGTCCACGCGTCCAGGTGCCCAGGATGTTAGCGAGCAGGCGGAAATCGATCGGGTTGTACCTGTCATTGAGGCCATTCGTTCCGCGCTGGATGTGGCTATATCGGTGGATACCAGCAAGCCTGGTGTAATGCGTGCGGCCGTCGCCGCTGGCGCCACGATGATTAACGATGTTCGCGCACTGCGTGGCGAAGGCGCGCTGGAGGCTGCGGCCGAACTGCAACAAGCGGTTTGCCTGATGCACATGCAGGGTCAGCCGCGAACGATGCAGCAGGATCCTCAATATCACGACGTTGTGGCCGACGTCACACAGTTTCTGCGCGAGCGCGTGTCAGAATGCACTCAGGCCGGGATGGCCGAGGAATTGTTGGTTATTGACCCCGGCTTCGGCTTTGGCAAAACGCCTGAAGACAATATCGAGCTGCTGGCGAATCTGCGACAATTGCAGGAGATTGGCCCACCGTTGCTGATTGGTGTTTCTCGCAAGTCGACACTCGGGATGTTAACGGGTCGTGAAGTGGATGAACGCCAGCCGGCGAGTGTGGCAGCAGCTGTGCTGGCAGTGGATCGCGGCGCCAGTATTGTCCGCGCGCACGACGTTGCGGAGACAGTTGATGCACTACGGGTCGCACGAGCAGTAATTGAATCGGATAAGAGAAGATGACTAAGCAGCATTTCGGAACAGACGGAGTACGTGGCACGGTCGGTGCGGATCCAATGACGGCCGATTTTGCGATGCGCCTTGCCAGTGCGGCAGCGCAGGTGCTCGTGCCCGAGGGCGGGACAGTCGTCATCGGCAAGGACACGCGATTGTCCGGCTATATGTTCGAATCGGCGCTCGAGGCCGGATTCGTTGCGGCGGGGGCGGACGTGTTGCTGATCGGACCGTTGCCCACGCCCGGTATCGCGCACCTGACGCAGGTATTCGAGGCGGATCTGGGTGTTGTCATCTCCGCGTCGCACAATCCCTATGATGACAATGGCATCAAGTTTTTCGACCGCTCAGGCTCGAAGCTCAGTGACGACATCGAGCGCGAGATCGAATTGAATCTGAAGAAGCCTGCAATTACGCTCGAATCGAGCAAGTTGGGCAAAGCCAAGCGAATTGATACCGCACGTATCCGATACCAGGAGTTTTGTGCCTCGACGTTTCCAGAGGATCTGAAACTCGACGGCGTCAAGGTGGTTTTCGATGGCGCGAATGGCGCTGGCTACAAGGTGGGCCCGCGAACGCTCGCTCACCTCGGGGCTGAAGTCATTCCAATTGGTTGTTCGCCGAACGGCACGAATATTAATGACCGCTGCGGGTCCACGAGTCCTGAGTTGCTGCAGATGACGGTTCCGGCTGTTAAGGCAGACGTTGGCGTTGCGCTCGACGGTGATGGTGATCGCGTTGTCATGGTGGATGAGCGCGGCGAGTTAGTCGATGGCGACCAGTTGCTCTACATCCTGGCGACGGCGCGGCAGCGCGACGGGCTTCTCAAGGGCCCGGTCGTCGGTACGGTAATGAGTAATCTGGGCCTCGAGAACGCGCTCAAGGCCGAGAATATCGAGTTTCGACGGGCAAACGTTGGCGATCGATACGTGCTGGAGGCGCTTAGGGAAACGGGCGGCATCATCGGTGGCGAGACGTCGGGCCACATGATTGTTCTCGACCGGACCACGACGGGTGATGGCCTGGTTTGCGCATTACAGGTCCTCGCGGTGATGAAACAGACCGGGAAATCCTTGTCGGAGCTTGCTGCGGGGATGCCCAAGTATCCGCAGACCATGCTCAATGTGCGTACCGATAAGAAGCTCGACCCAGGCACTTCGTCGGCCATCCAGGAGGCTGTTGTTGCGGCCGAAGAGGAGCTCAAGGAGACGGGCCGGGTTGTATTACGGGCGTCCGGCACAGAGCCGGTCATCCGTGTGATGGTGGAGGGCGAGAACGAAGACCAGGTTATCGCGCTCGCGAAGCGGCTTGCGAAGGTCGTGGCTGAGGCAGCCACCTGAGTCAAAAAGCCCTGATTTCATACCCTTTTCGCGTTGATTTGCCGGGGTAGCCTCGGTATCCTTGCGCGCCTTTTAAATCTGCGGACAAAACAATGCGCAACACCCTCGTTGCCGGCAACTGGAAAATGAATGGCGATATGGCCGGCAACCATGAATTGGTTGTGGGCATAGTCGCCGGTGCGCCCGATACGGATCGCGTCAAGCTCCTGATTTGCCCGCCATTTCCTTATCTTGCTGCCATGGCGCAGGCAACAGCGGGCAGCACGGTAGCCGTTGGGGCGCAGAGCGTGTCGGAGCATGAGTCAGGGGCCTACACCGGTGAGGTGGCGCCGCAGATGCTGCTCGATTGCGGCTGTGAATACGCCATCGTCGGTCATTCGGAGCGGCGCGCGCTGTACTTTGAGTCTAGCGCGGCTGTTGCCGGCAAGTTCAAGGCAGCCCTGGAGGCTGGATTGAAGCCAATTCTGTGCGTCGGCGAGTCGCTCGAAGAGCGTGAGGCCGGCAGCACGGAAGCCGTCATCGATGAGCAGTTGAATGCCGTGCTCGACAGCGTCGGCATTGCAGGATTAAAGACCGCGGTCATTGCCTACGAGCCCGTCTGGGCGATCGGAACGGGCATGACAGCAACACCAGAGCAGGCACAGGATGTGCATAGGCACATCCGCGACGTGTTGGCGGGTCACGACGCCGCGATCGCAGAATCGACACAGATTCTGTACGGCGGCAGTATGAAAGGTGAAAATGCGGCTGGCTTGCTCGCCATGCCCGATATCGATGGCGGACTGATAGGCGGTGCGTCACTCAAGTCAGCAGATTTTCTGGCGATTGCTGAAGCAGCCGCCCAAGGTTGAGACACAGATGGAAGATATTCAAAAGATCGTATTGATCGTTCACACAGTGATTGCTCTTGGCATCATTGCGCTCGTATTGCTGCAACGTGGCAAAGGCGCGGATGCAGGTGCTGCGTTTGGTGCAGGTGCCTCCGGCACCGTCTTCGGTGCCCGCGGCTCGGGCAGCTTTTTCTCGCGCGCAACGGCAGTTCTCGCAACGGCATTCTTCGCATCCAGCCTGACATTGGCATACCTCAGTAGCCAGCGCTCCGTCGAGCCCGAAAGTGTGCTCGAGGGGACCCCGGCCATCGAGGAGACAGTGGACGAAGCGCCGGCTGAAGATCTGGCTATCCCTGATGCCGATATGCCAGCACTAGACTCGTCGGACGACGCGGAGCTGGCTCCGGCAATTGATGGCGATATGCCGACCCTCGAAGAGGAAGTACCTGTCCTGGAAGAAGAGGGCCAGTAGGTCCGACAGGCAGTAAATGAGTAACGCTCTGGTGGTGGAATTGGTAGACACGCTGTCTTGAGGGGGCAGTGGCGTAAGCCGTGCGAGTTCGAGTCTCGCCCAGAGCACCAATCACTTCATTTTTGTAACGCGTATGCCCGCCAAGGGTGTATTCAGAGTGCGTCACACTGATACAATGCGCGCACTTTAGGGTTGGCACGAAGCTAGATCTCAGTCAAAAATGCTTCAAGAATATTTTCCCATTCTGGTTTTTCTCGGCGTTGCTGCGGGCATTGGGCTGTTATTGCTCGGCCTCGGCTTTCTGATCGGTACCGGTAGCAAGGACGACAACAAGTTGTCTCCTTACGAATGCGGCTTCGAGGCCTTTGAAGAGTCGCGCAGCAAATTCGATGTACGTTATTACCTGGTCGCCATTCTATTCATTATTTTTGATCTTGAGATTGCATTCCTTTTTCCATGGGCCGTTTCCCTGGACACGGTGGGACACTTTGGCCTGATTTCGATGGGCCTGTTCCTGGCGATTCTCGTCGTCGGCTTCATCTATGAGTGGAAGAAAGGAGCTCTCGAGTGGGACTAGCGAAGACAGCGGAGATAGCGCCAGGTGACGTGAAGAACGGCGCGCACGCGGCCTGCGAAAGTCTTCAGCAGAAGGGCTTTGTCGTAAGCTCCGTTGATGCCGTCATGAACTGGGCGCGAACCGGCTCGCTGTGGCCGATGACGTTTGGCCTGGCTTGTTGTGCTGTTGAAATGATGCAGGCAGGAGCGTCGCGTTACGACCTCGATCGCTTCGGCATTATTTTCCGCCCGAGCCCGCGGCAGTCAGATTGCATGATTGTTGCCGGCACCCTGACGAACAAGATGGCGCCCGCGCTGCGCAAGGTTTATGACCAGATGCCAGAGCCGCGTTGGGTCGTCTCGATGGGATCATGCGCCAATGGCGGTGGCTACTACCATTACTCTTATTCAGTGGTGCGGGGTTGTGACCGCATCGTTCCTGTTGATGTCTATGTGCCGGGCTGCCCACCTACGGCGGAAGCCCTGATCTACGGGCTTATGCAGCTTCAAAACAAGATTCGCCGCACGAGTACGATAGCAAGATAAAAATAAAGAAATGACGGATCGGTACGAGACATTGGCCGCTCGGATAGACGAGCGCTTCGGCGAGCAGGTGACCCGCGTGGCGTCAATCTGTGGCGAGCTTACCTATGAGGTGGACAAGGGCGACCTGCACGCCGTAGCGACATCGTTGCGCAACGAGGGTGAATTCGGATTCGAGATGCTCGTCGATGTCTGCGGTGTCGACTACCTGAGTTACGGTCGTGCCGAGTGGGCGACATCGAGTGCCACCGGCACGGGCTTCAGTCGCGGCGTTGAAAGAGAGCCCGTGATCCTGGATGAGTCCGATGAATTTGATCCGAAACGCTTTGCCGTCGTCTACCACCTGTTGTCCATCCATCACAATATTCGTTTGCGGCTGCGGGCATTCACCGGCACCGACAATCCGCCAATGATCCGCTCGGTCGTCGACATTTGGAATGGCGCCAACTGGTTTGAGCGCGAAGTGTTCGACATGTTCGGGATCCTGTTTGTCGGGCACCCGGACCTGCGCCGCATCCTCACTGACTACGGCTTCATCGGGCACCCATTCCGCAAGGACTTTCCGCTGATTGGCAATGTGGAGGTGAGCTACGATGCCGAGAAAGGCCGCGTAGCCTATCAGCCCGTTAGTATCGAGCCGCGCACGCTGGTACCGCGCGTGATTCGCGATGACAATCGCTACTCCGAAGACCTCAAGGACCGCGTCGATGGCTGAAATCCAGAGCTATACGATGAATTTCGGTCCGCAGCATCCCGCAGCGCACGGTGTGCTGCGCCTGGTGCTCGAGCTGGAAGGCGAGGTCATTCAGCGCGCCGACCCGCACGTCGGCCTCCTGCATCGAGGCACGGAAAAGCTGGCCGAATCCAAGCCCTATAACCAGACAATCGGTTACATGGATCGCCTCGACTACGTGTCGATGATGTGCAATGAGCACGCCTACGTCATGGCGATTGAGAAAATGCTTGGCGTTGAAGTGCCCATTCGTGCGCAGTACATCCGCGTGATGTTCGACGAGGTTACGAGGATTCTGAATCACCTGCTGTGGCTGGCAGGACACGGGCTCGACATTGGCGCGATGACGATGTTCCTGTACTGCTTCCGCGAGCGTGAGGACCTTATGGACTGCTATGAAGCGGTCTCGGGTACACGCATGCATGCGACGTACTATCGGCCGGGCGGCGTGTATCGGGATTTGCCCGATTCGATGCCGAAGTACCAGGAATCGAAATTCCGCAGCAAGAAAGAAATCGATCGCCTGAACTCAATCCGTGAAGGATCGTTGCTCGACTTCCTCGAGGCGTTTACGGAGAAGTTTCCAGGTTGTGTCGACGAGTACGAGACGCTGTTGACGGACAATCGCATCTGGAAACAGCGTACGGTAAATATCGCAGTGGTATCTCCGGAACGTGCCATGCAACTGGGCTTCACGGGACCAATGTTGCGTGGCTCCGGCGTCGAGTGGGACTTGCGCAAGAAACAGCCTTACGAGGTCTACGACAAAATGGACTTCGACATACCAGTCGGCCTCAATGGTGACTGTTATGACCGTTACCTTGTTCGCATCGAAGAAATGCGTCAGTCCAATCGCATCATCAAACAATGCATCGACTGGCTTCGCGAAAATTCCGGTCCGGTGATGGTTGACGACCACAAGGTGGTCGCTCCGACACGCGTCGAAATGAAAGACGACATGGAATCGCTGATTCATCACTTCAAGTTGTTTACCGAAGGGTATTGCGTACCGGAAGGTGAGGCGTATGCCGCGGTTGAGCATCCAAAAGGCGAGTTCGGTATTTACATTGTGTCGGACGGCGCCAACAAACCTTACCGTGTGAAAATTCGTGCGCCGGGTTTTGCGCACCTGTCAGCGATGTCAGAAATGGTCGAGGGACATATGCTCGCCGACGTCGTTGCTGTTATCGGCACACAGGACATCGTGTTCGGGGAGGTGGATCGATGAGTACCAGCGGTCTGTTGTCCGATCACGTCCGGGAAGAAATCGATCATTGGAAAGCACGTTTTCCGGAAGGCAAGCAGCGTTCAGCTGTTATCAGTGCATTACATGCCGTGCAGCACGAGAATGACGGCTACCTGACAGCCGAGTTGATGAATGCAGTTGCTGAGTACCTCGAATTGCCGACTATCCATGTCTATGAGGTCGCGACGTTTTATTCGATGTTCCAGACGAAACCGGTTGGCCGGCATAACGTGGCGATCTGCACCAATATTTCCTGCATGTTGCGCGGTGCGGATAGCATAGTCACTCATGTTGAGAAAAAATTAGGTATTAAGTTGGGCGACAGTACCGAGGATGGCCGCATCTACCTGAAACAGGAAGAAGAGTGCCTGGCGGCATGCTGCGGCGCGCCGATGATGATGATTGATCACAAGTACCACGAGAACCTGACGACAGGTCAAGTCGACGAACTCCTGGACGGGCTCGACTGATGGCCTTTGAGCAGAATCTGACTTGCTTCAGCACCTTTGGTGAGGAGGAGTCATGGACCTTGAAGTGCTACGAGAAGCACGGCGGTTATAAAGCGTGGCGAGATATTCTCGCTGGCAAAATATCGCCGGCACAAGTCATCGACGAGGTTAAGGCCTCCGGTCTGCGTGGCCGCGGCGGTGCAGGTTTCCCAACGGGTCTTAAATGGACATTCATGCCCAAGGATGCAGCGGTGCAGAAGTACCTTGTCTGCAATTCCGACGAAAGTGAGCCGGGCACCTGCCACGATCGTGAGGTGCTGCGCTACAACCCGCACAGTCTTGTGGAAGGCATGGCGATCGCGGCTTATGCGATGGGCGCAACGGTCGGCTACAACTATATTCGTGGTGAGTTCATTGATGAGCCGATACCGCGTTTTGAAGCAGCTATTAAAGAGGCTTATGCGGCCGGACTGCTCGGGAAGAACATCCAGGGATCGGGTATCGATGTTGACCTACATGCATTCGTCGGCGCTGGCGCCTACATCTGCGGTGAAGAAACGGCATTACTTGAGTCGCTCGAAGGCAAGCAGGGCAAGCCACGCTTCAAGCCACCGTTCCCGGCAGGCTACGGCTTGTACGGCAAGCCAACGACCATTAACAACACGCAGAGTCTTGCCAGCGTTCCTTCCATCATTCGCAACGGAGCAGCATGGTTTGCAGCACTCGGTCCGGAAGGGTCGGGCGGAACGGCTCAGTTCTCTGTCTCCGGACATGTGGAGAACCCAGGTAACCTCGAGTTGCCTATGGGTATTCCTTTTAAGGATCTTATCGACATCTGCGGTGGTGTCTGGAAGGGCCGCAAGCTGAAGGCCGTAATCCCGGGTGGTTCGTCGTGCCGCGTGCTGCCTGCCGAGATCATCGAAGGCTGCACGATGGACTACAACGCTTTGCAACAAGCTGGCTCGTCTTTTGGCACTGGTGCGGTCATCGTCATGGACGAAACGACCTGCATGGTCCGCGTGTTGCGCCGCATATCGCGGTTCTACATGGCAGAGTCCTGCGGGCAGTGCACACCATGCCGGGAAGGCACAGGCTGGTTGTACCGCATGCTAACGCGGATTATCGATGGGCAAGGCCAGGAAGAAGACCTGGATAAGCTTGTTGATGTTGCCAACAAGATCGAAGGCCACACCATTTGCGCGCTCGGCGATGCAGCTGCATGGCCGGTGCAGAGCTTCCTCAAACACTTCCGTCACGAATTCGAGTACATGGTTCGTAACCACGGCCGCAGTATTGTGGACGATCCATCGGAGGCCGCAGCGTAGCCAGTCATGAGTGACGACGTCGTAAACATAGAAGTCGACGGCAAGCCGGTCGAAGCGAAGCGTGGCCAGATGGTCATTGAGGTAACCGATGCGGTCGGTGCTTACGTGCCGCGCTTCTGTTACCACGAGAAACTCAGCATCGCGGCGAACTGTCGGATGTGTCTCGTTGAAGTCGAGAAAGCGCCCAAGCCTATGCCTGCGTGTGCGACCCCCGTCAACGAAGGCATGAAGGTCTTCACGAAATCCCCGAAAGCCATCGCTGCGCAGAAAGCGACGATGGAATTCCTGTTGATCAATCATCCGCTTGACTGCCCGATCTGCGATCAGGGCGGCGAATGTGAGCTGCAGGACCTCGCGATGGGCTACGGCAGGGATGTCAGTCGCTACAACGACGGCAAACGCGTCGTCAAAGACAAGGATATTGGTCCGCTCGTCTCGACAGATATGACACGGTGTATTCATTGCACGCGTTGCGTTCGTTTTGGCGAAGAGGTAACTGGCCGTCCGCAGCTTGGCACGACCGGGCGTGGCGAGAACATGACGATCGGCACTTACATTGAACAAAGTGTCGACCATGAATTATCCGCCAACATTATTGATCTTTGTCCTGTCGGCGCGCTCAATAACAAGCCCTACCGATACAGCGCCCGTGCCTGGGAAATGGAACAGCGCGCGACCGTGTCGCCGCATGATTGTGTCGGCTCAAACATGTATGCGCACGTGCTGCGCGGGACCGTTAAGCGCATCGTTCCACGCGAGAACGAGAGCATCAACGAGACGTGGCTGGCTGATCGCGATCGCTTCAGTTATGAGGCAATCTACAGCAGCGATCGCTTGCAATCGCCAATAGTGAAAGAGAGCGGCGAGTGGCGCGAACTGGATTGGGAAGAAGCGCTCACAATTACCGCGCAGCGGCTCAGTGACGCGGAGAGCGAGAAGGTCGGTGTTCTGGCATCGCCAAGTTCAACGGTGGAAGAAGGGCACTTGCTGGCCCGCATCGTCGAACACCTTGGTACATCAAACATCGATCATCGCGTTGAACGCCGCGACTTCTCGGATCAGGACAATGACCCAACGTTCCCTTGGCTCGGTTGCGATATCGCCGACATTGAAAATCACGATGCCATTTTTGTCATTGGGTCGAATCTGCGCCAGGAAGCACCGATCATCGCTCACCGTGTTCGCAAGGCGGCGGAAGCAGGAGCTAGCGTTAGTTTTGCGAGCAGTGAGAAGCACGAGTATTTCTTTGATGTGGACACGTACCTGTCTGACACGGGTCTGGCTGAGTTGCTCTCCGGTGCCGGCGTCAAAGACGTTGCTGCATCACTCAATAAGGCAGACAACCCGCTCGTTCTGCTCGGTAATGTTGCAGGTCGTCACGAAGCATTCGCAACGGTGCGGGCATTGGCCGCCGATATTGCCGAAGCAGCCGGGGCGAAGCTCGGCACGCTATCTCCGGGGGCAAACAGTGCGGGCTTGAGCTTGGCTGGTGTGCTTCCAGATGTGAAAAGCGGTTTGCATGCAGGCACGATGCTGGACGAGTCGCTCGATGCCGTCGTACTGCTCAACATTGAACCCGACGCAGACATTTTCTCTCTCAAAGATGCGGTCGGCAGGCTTGGCAAGCAGGAATTCGTTGTTGCATTGACAGCATTCGATTCACCTTCATTGCGCGATGCGGCCGACCTGTTGCTGCCTGTCGGAACATTCGCCGAAACCTCCGGAACCTATGTCAACGTTGCCGGTACCTGGCAAAGTTTCGCGGGTGTGGCGAATCCGGTTGGCCAGTCACGGCCCGCGTGGAAAGTGTTGCGTGTGCTTGGCAACCTGATCGAGGCTCCGGATTTTGATTACGTCACGTCCGAAGATGTTCGCGACGAGCTCACTGGGAAGCTTGGCGATGTCGAACCGTCAAGCTACTCCGGCAAGACCAGGCCCGCGAAGCTCAATGGCGAGGACGCACCGGAAGCTGAAATTGATGTGCCGATTTACTCGGTGGATAGTCTCGTGCGACGCGCTACCGCGCTGCAACTGACGGTTGCAGCGAAGCGAGAAACCGGGGGCGAGGGTTAATGGAATTCTTCGCCAACCTGGTTCCGGCATTCGTATGGGATATCTGGAATTCCCTGCCGCCGCTCGTGCAATACCTAACGATTGTCACGTGGAAGATCCTGTTCGTCACGATTGGCGTCATCCTGATTGTCGCTTTCTCGACCTACTTCGAACGCAAAGTCATCGGCAGCATGCAGGGCCGCATAGGTCCTAACAGAGTTGGACCGCTTGGCCTCGGGCAGCCGTTCGCCGACGTCATCAAACTCCTGATCAAGGAAGTCATCGTTCCCGCGAAGTCGAACAGGTTCCTGTTTGTCATCGCTCCGTTGCTGACATTGATACCTGCACTCGCGACATGGGCCGTTATTCCACTGAATGACTGGTACGTAATCGCTGATATCAATGCCGGTCTTCTCTACGTGCTGGCACTGACGTCGGTTGGCGTCTATGGCGTTATCCTCGCCGGCTGGGCGACAAACTCGAAATACGCATTTCTCGGGGCCATGCGGTCTGCGGCGCAGATCGTTGCTTACGAAATCGCGATGGGATTCGCATTGGTCGGCATCCTGATGGCGGCCGGCAGCCTCAACCTCGGCGACATCGTTCGGGCCCAGGCCGGCGGCTTTAGTAACTGGTTCGCGTGGCCGTTGTTACCGATGTTCCTCGTCTACTGGATTTCCGGCGTAGCCGAGACCAATCGCGCCCCGTTTGACGTGGCAGAGGGTGAGTCTGAGATTGTCGCAGGCTTCCACGTTGAGTACTCAGGCGTCGCGTTCGCGCTGTTCTTCCTCGCCGAATACGCCAACATGGTCCTTATTTCATCCCTGACGGCCATCTTCTTCCTGGGCGGCTGGGCATCTCCGTTGGAAGGACTTGCGTTTCTTGAGCAGTATCACGACCTCCCGTTCATCGGCTGGGTATTCGGCGGCGGTTTCCCGTGGCTGTTCATCAAGATGTGCTTTTTCATGTACACGTTCTTCTGGTTGCGTGCGACCTTCCCACGCTATCGTTATGACCAGATCATGCGCCTGGGTTGGAAAGTGTTCATTCCAATAACAATCATCTGGATCACCGTCGAAGGTGTGATGGCGTGGTTCGAAGTCGGGCCATGGGCCGGGTTGACGGGTTAGGGGCGGATGCGATGAATAAAATGATTTCATACATCAAGACGTTCACCCTTTGGGAGCTTCTTAAGGGACTGTCCGTTACGCAGCGCAACTTCTTCAGGAAGAGCATTACGCTTGAGTATCCGGATGAGAAGACGCCGCAGTCGCCGCGTTTTCGTGGCTTGCATGCGTTGCGACGTTATCCGAACGGCGAGGAACGCTGCATTGCGTGCAAACTTTGTGAGGCTGTCTGTCCTGCACTCGCGATTACGATCGAGTCAAATGTCAGCGAAGATGGCACACGGCGAACGAGTCGCTATGACATCGACCTGTTCAAATGTATTTACTGCGGTTTTTGCGAAGAGGCGTGCCCGGTCGATGCAATCGTTGAAACACGGTTGCACGAGTACCACATGGAAGCGCCCGGCGAAAACATAATGACTAAAGACAAGCTGCTTGCAGTTGGCGAGAAGTACGAGGCAATGATCTCGGCTGACAAAGCTGCAGACGCGAAGTACCGGTAGGGCACACGATGCTATTTCAGGCCATTCTTTTTTACCTGTTTGCAACCGTCTTGATTGGCGCGGCACTCGGCGTCGTGTTCTCACGCAACCCGGTGCATGCCGTCATGTTCCTGGTACTGACTTTTTTCCAGAGCTCGATGTTGTGGTTGTTAGCAGAAGCCGAATTCCTTGCCATCGTATTGGTGCTCGTCTACGTCGGCGCTGTGATGGTGCTGTTCCTGTTCGTTGTCATGATGCTCGACATCAATGTCGAATCGATCCAGCGCGGCCTGACTCGATATGCTCCGCTGGGAATAGGCGTGGCACTCCTCATGGCCGTCGAACTTATACAGCTGATCTGGATGCGCAGCCGTGTCGACGCTGGGGCTACTGCCTTCGCACCCTATCCGGAGGGTTATTCGAATACCAAGGCCCTGGGCTCAGTGCTGTACACAGAGCATGTGTACGCATTTGAGATTGCTGCGGTCATCTTGTTGCTGGCTATCGTTGCCGCAATAACGCTGACCATGCGCAAGCGGCCAGGCCTTAAGGTGCAGAACATCTCGGAACAAGTCGCTGTTCGCGCCAAAGACCGTATTCGCGTGGTCAAGATGGATGCGGAGAAGAAGCAATGATTGGCCTGGAACACTACCTGACCTTGTCGGCCATGCTGTTTGTCCTGAGCATTGCTGGAATCGTCATTAATCGCCGCAACCTGATTTTGATCCTGATGTGCATCGAACTGATGTTGCTCGCCGTGAACTTCAACTTCATCGCGTTCTCACGGCACCTCGGTGACGATACCGGGCAGGTCTTTGTCTTCTTTATCCTGACTGTCGCAGCCGCCGAGGCGGCGATCGGTCTCGCGATTCTCGTGGTGCTGTTCCGCAACAGGCGCTCGATAAACGTGCAAGAACTCAACACGATGAAAGGTTAGTGCAGGATGCTTAACTACTACCTCATCATCGTACTTGCACCGCTCGCGGCAGCTATTGCTGCCGGCCTGTTCGGCAAACAGATCGGCCGGGCGGGTTCGCACTGGATTACGATCCTGGCCGTCGGCCTGTCGTGCGCGTTGTCGATGTTGGTTCTCAAGAACATGCTTTGGGGTGGTGCGCCCTCCGAGAACATCAGTCTCTACACCTGGGCCGTTACGGACGGGCTGCGAATGGAAGTAGGCTTCCTCGTTGATCGCCTCACGGCGTTGATGAT
>WTCH01000153.1 GCA_013138675.1 Woeseiaceae bacterium
GTCAACACAAGTGCTGCACAAGACCTGGAATGAGTTTTCTCCGGACCTCGACAGCAGTGAGGACGCCAAAGAAGCCATTATCCTGGCTATCGACACCGTTCGCTCGGACGCGCTGATACTATTGCAGCGACTCGATTAACAGGTCCGAATATGCACACACGTTACTTGATGGCGTTGAGCGCGATCTTCCTCGCGATCGCGGGACTGATCACCTCGTACTTTCCGGAAAAGGTACTCGAAACGCATGGTGTCGTTCCGAACAACACGATGTTGTTGCTCATCCAGATGATGGGAGCGCTTTACCTCGGTTTCGCTATTCTTAATTGGACTGCGAGGGGCGTGTTGATCGGTGGCATCTATGCCCGACCGGTTGCGCTTGGTAATTTTCTGCACTTTGCGATGGTTGGTGTGATGCTGGTGAAGGCGGCCATCGTGCATGAGGTGATTCAACTCGCGACGAGCGGCTTCGTGTTTTCGGCATTCGCGATCTGGTTCGGCATCGTGCTGTTCCGGCCCCCTGTCGCGAAGCCGGCCCAGCACAACGATTCCTGATTACACGTCCAGTCGTTTTTCGTACTCTGCTTCGAACCTGGTGTGCGCCTCCCAGAACGCGCGCGGCTCCTTGTCTTCCAGAACGTCGGCAAGAATGTTGAGGTGGGTGTGCCAGCCGCCGCTGACACTGAGGATGGTATCGCCGGATTCAAGGCGCCGATGCGTCAGCACCAGGCGCACCTTGTCGCCAAGGTCTTCGAGCTCGTAGCACACCTCCGACGACTCGTCTTCAAAATCCCAGATGTGTGAGACCGCGTGAGGGGGCTCCCAGCGTGTGACCTTGCCGGTGAAAAACAACTCTTCCGGCATGTCTTTGTATTTCTCCGGACGAGTAATGTCCTCAGCCCTGGAAAGCGTCGCATTGTGGAAATGCATGTCGACATCGCCGTCATTGCCGGGCCCAATATCCCCGGCACATAGCCACTTCGCGCGCTTGTCACTCTCGACGATGTAACTCCATACACGTTCGATGGGCCCGGGCAGGGTGCGCTCGAAGCGCACTGTCCTGTCATCAATCAGTTCACCAAATTCACTCATCGTTTTTCTCCTCTTATTCATCCGATCCTATTCATCCGATTCGGCAAGCAGCCGTTCGAGCTTGTCGAGACGTTGTGTCCAGAATTTCTGCACCTTGCCGAGCCACTCGTCGATCTCGTCAAGTGCGTCATCGCTGAGGCTGTAGATGCGACGCTGCGCATCGGCGCGGGCGGTGACGATGCCGGCCTCACGCAGCACCTTGAGGTGTTGCGAAACGGCGGGTCGGCTCATTTCGAATTGGTCGGCGAGGTCGCCAAACGACGTTTCACTCAGCGCGAGTGACTCGATGATGCGCCGGCGCGTAGGGTCGGCAAGGGCAATGAAGGTATCCATGCCCAAAGTATTAAGTAATTACTTAATTAAGTCAACACTTATCTACTGTCAGAATTCTATTCCAACAATCAGGGGGTCGTGATCCGAGGCTCTGTAAGGGTTTGTCGGGTCAAACAGGGCGGGATCGCGCCCGAATTCGAGGTTGTAGTCGTTGAGCCGTGCCTCGTCCGCATTGATGTGCCACTCGGCCGCATCCACGACTTTCGCCGCCAGGCTTCGCGATGCCAGCGCATGATCAAGTGCGCCGAGTTGCCCGTCGAATTCGAAGGAGTACGCATCCGCGCCAATAAATGTGTCGGCAAGACTGACATAGCCGGCACTCTTGAACGACATCACTGCATCGCCCATGGCATGTGTATTGAAATCGCCAACTATCAGGTAGTCCGTGTCGCCGCTCGATGTGGGATCCGAAGCGATCCAGTCGATCATTGCGGCTGCGCCTGCATTACGCGTTGCGCTGCAATGGCTCTGGCCATCACCAACTTTCGGATCGCCGTCGCTGGCGCAGCTGGAACCCTTGGACTTGAGATGATTGTTGACGATGGTCAGTTGCTCACCACTGGCTACACTGCGGAAGGTCTGCGCCAGCGCGGGCCGGTGTCGGCGGTCATTGAACCGGGCGTCGACGCTGGAGTCGAGCAGGGCATAAGGCCCGACTAACTGCACATCTGCAGGCCGGAACACGAACCCGACCTTGATCGCATCACTGCCGATCGTTCCAGTATCGACAAAGTCATAGGTGTCAGCGCCGAATACGGCGTTGAGTCCACCGACGATAGAGCGCAGCGATTCGCTGGCGTTGTTCTCGAGTTCAACTATTGCAACGATGTCCGCGTCGAGCGACGCTATCATCGAGACGGTTTTTCTCTGTTGCCGCGAAAACTCTTCTTCACTATTGGCTCCACGACAGTCCAGATCGCTGGCTGGCCCACACACATTGGGTCCGGTGTCGATGGTTGTGAAATAGTTATTCAGATTAAGACTCGCGACGCGAAGAGCACCGCTGACATTCGGTGCGCCTGGCCGAGGATTCACTGAATCAAATTGTGGATCGAGAGTGGGCATCAGGCGATAAGCTTCGGTCCCAGCAGGACCACTACCCCGTGAGTAACGCAACACGCCAGTCAAATTTATGATCTCGTCGCCGTTTCGGATCGAGCGCACGGCGGCATCATTGTTGCTGCGCAGACCATCATCAAGGTAAATGCGTCTCGCAGCGACAGCATCAAGATGAGCAGCGTAACCTTCGACATCGGGAACGTTTCGGCTCGTGAAGGAGTATTGACGGCCACCCTCACTCAACAAGATCTCACCGAAGCGCTCGAGGTTGCGAAGCTGGCTGACCGTCAAGGTCTGCGGAAAAGTGATGAGCATGCCCTCGTAGCGCTCGAGGTCGGCAATAAGCTCTCCGTCGCTGTTTGTCGTCGTTGCTGCCACCGGCAGGTTGATTGGCACGGCTTGTATCGCGCCGGCTCCAAGCACGCTTACCGCCGAGGCATTTATCTGTGTTTCCCCGAAATACTCGTTAACAGTTCCGGTGACACGAACGGCATCGCCGACGTCCACATCGGTCGCCGGACTGTTGCCGTCAAAGATGAAAACACCATCCGACGTCGCAAAATCGGCGTCCGCAACGCTCTGAATGTAGAAGCCGCCGAGATTTCGGGCAATATCGGCGTCGCCTTCCTGGAAGTCTCCGGTTACGACGCCTTCAACCATGACGTCCTGGCCTACTAGTGGGCTCGCTTCTCCCGCACCCTGAACGTCATAAATTGCGGTAAGCGTTGGTCCAGCCGGCGGTGGCGGATTGCTTGAAGTGCCACCATTCCCACCGCAGGCAATCAACGTCAGGGCGACAAAAATCAGGAAGATGCGCATGCCGCCATTGTAGCGCGAAGTTCTGGAGCGCAGCGTTGGCCTCAACCCATATCGAACAGTATCGCCTCGGCATCGCTGATGGCAGAAATAGCCAATGAATCAACTTCGTGAATCGCAACGCCATCACCCGCCTCGAGTTTCTCACCGTTCGCCGCCACGGAACCGGCCACAATTTGCAGGTACCCGCTGTGCCCTTTGGCAAAGGAATGTGCCAACTCGCTGCCCGGTTCGAGCACGCTGGCATACAGGTCGACCGCCTGGTGCACGGTCATCGATGAATCACGCCCGTCGCTTGATGCGACAAGCCGCCATTGATTGAGTTTGTCTCCACGAGTGAAGTGCTGCTGTTCATAGCCGGGTTGCAACGATGACTCGCGCGGCAGAATCCAGATCTGCAGCAGATGCACTGACTGGTCGGCCGAGTGATTGAACTCACTGTGAAATACACCGGTTCCGGCCGTCATGCGCTGTACATCACCAGCCTGGATCACTGAGCCGTTGCCCATGCTGTCTTTGTGCTCGAGTGCGCCATCAATGATGTAGGTGACGATTTCCATGTCTTTATGGGGGTGCGTACCAAACCCCTGGCTTGGATCGATGCGATCTTCATTGATGACACGCAGCGGGCCGAAATTCATCATCTCGGGGTTGTGGTAGTTAGCAAACGAGAACGTGTGTTTTGCTTTAAGCCAGCCGTGATCGGCCGCACCACGACTGTCTGAACGTACAACCTGAAACATAATCGAAACCTCCTTTGTCGCCCTTAGGCAGTATTGGCAGCCAGTCTGGGGGCCGTATAAACCAGGTCTGCGATTTGCACTCGCGCCGCATCTAATGATTCATCACGTTTGCTATTCAACTGTTCTGCAGCAACAAACTCGATATCCGTGATACCGATGAACGCCAGGGCGTGGCGCAAGTAAGGTGTAGCGAAATCGTAGTCGCTGCCGACGGCCACGCCACCGGACGCCACAACGATGTACGCCTTCTTGCCCTGCAACAAACCTACAGGCCCGTTCTCGGTATATCGAAATGTCAGGCGCGCACGCGAGATCATGTCGATCCATGCTTTCAACACGGCCGGTATGCTGAAATTGTAGACGGGCACACCCATCACGAGGACGTCGGCGTCACGTAACTCTGAGACCAGTGCATCCGAGTAGGCCAGGGTATTGCGCTGTTCTGCGCTGCGCGAATCTTCCGGTGTAAAATTTGCGGCGATCCATGCCTCGTTAACAAATGGCACATTGTCTGCAAGGTCTCTGCGAGCCACGTCGATTGTGTCGTAGTGCGATTCGAGCGCTGCAATCAACTCTGCCGTTAACATTCGACTCGTTGAATCATGGCGTCTGCCGCTTGCGCTAATTTCCAGGACATTCATGTTTCTCTCCACACATTGCTTGAAACACAGTGTGACTATTGTGAAATACAGAATAAACAGTATATTGAGAATAAGATTGTTCTGAAAATAGCAACAATATGAATCGATTCGAAGATCTGCAGGCGTTCGTGGCGGTGGTAGAAACCGGCAGCTTTACGGCTGCCGCGGAGCGTCTCAACATGGCGAAGTCGGCCGTCAGCCGGCGAATGGCATCGCTCGAGGAGAGTCTCGGCGTGCAGTTGTTGCAGCGAACGACGCGTCGGCTGAATCTCACGGATACCGGACGCAGTTTCTACGAACGCAGTGCCCGCATACTCGCCGACCTTGATGAGGCAGAAGCGGCGGTACATCAGGAGCACGGCGAGCTTCGCGGCCAATTGCGTGTCGCGCTACCGCTGTCCTTCAGTGTTCGCCACATGTGCATGCCGATTGCGGAGTTTGCTCGCCAACATCCACAAGTGATCTTTGACCTTGATCTCAATGATCGGCGAGTAGACCTCGTGCAGGAAGGTGCAGATCTTGCGCTTCGCATCGGCCGTCTTTCGGATTCGTCGCTGATCGCCCGTAAGCTGTTCGATACACGCACCGTGATATGTGCGTCCCAGGCGTACATTGATGCCCACGGGGCACCGCAGACGCCCAGCGATCTGTCGGACCACCGTTGCCTGGTGTACGGCAATGTCAGCACACCCGGTTACTGGGTTGCACAAGATGATGAAGGCAAGAAATATCCCGTTGATGTCCAGGCCGCGTTGACGGCATCAAGTGGTGACCTGCTGGCAGACCTGGCGGCAAACGGGATGGGTGTTGTATTGCAGCCGACGTTTATCGCTGGCGAGTTGATCAAACGTGGGGATCTGGTACCTCTGTTGACGAACTATCATTGGCCAACGACACCTGCTTACGCCGTGTATCCACCCACGCGCCACTTGTCGCATCGTGTACGAACATTCATAGATTTTCTCGTTGAGTATTTCTCCGGCACCCCCTACTGGGATGAAGACTGCGAACTACTCAGTGCAAAGCAAAGCTGACCGGCGTAATACAAAGGCAGGCCCCAGATGATGGTCGGAAAGTCGACCGCGACAATGCTTTGTGCTGCGACAGACAGGTCGGATACGAAAAACAGCAGCGCGCCTACGGCAACCAGCGTAGGACCGCCGGCACCTTTGCACGCGAAAGCAGCAATAACCATCAGGCTGATCACACCGATGTAGGCATGGACTGGCATGATGAGATAGGGGGCGAGGTATGGCTTTAACCAAAGGGTCGCCGCCGCGGCTGCCAGCAACACGGGTAGCGCAGACATCAGGGCCCATTTTCGATTGATTCCGAGCGTTGCGAATGCCGTGATGTAAGCCAGGTGTGCGAGCAGGAAGCTACTCAGGCCCAGCAGGAACCGGCCCTGGGACACACCAATCAACATCATGTCACCGGCAAAGGACAGCACCAGTCCGATGAAGAGAATTCGGCCATAACGGTGCTGCAGGGCGCCCACACTGATCGCAGTGGCCAAAAAGCCGGTAGAAGCGATGACCTTGGCGCCTGCAGCGAGAGGCAGCGAGTCAATCCGCAGGAAATACACCAGGGCCATGACGGCAAGTGCGGTCACCGCCACCAGGACTATTGTTAGAGGACGTTTCACGACACGATGGTAACCTATACGAACGAATTTCAACCGCCGGGAGTTGGTGCGTGGTTAAACTGAAGTTCCTGTCTCTATCTGTGCTGTTGCTTGTCGGCGCCTGCAGTAAAGATTCGCCCGAGCCATTTGATGCTGCGTCGCTCGACTATCAGAAGCAGCTGCAGACGCAACTGATAACGGCCAAGCCAGGCGACGTTATTGTGGTTCCGGCGGGAGTTCACCCGATTAATCGTGGCCTGTCATTGAATGTATCCGGTGTCACCATTCGCGGGGAGGGCATGGACAAATCCATCCTTTCTTTCAAAGACCAGATCCAGGGCGCCGAGGGCCTGCTGGTTAGCGCCAGCGATTTCACGATAGAAGATCTTGCGATCGAAGACACGGCCGGTGACGCACTCAAGATCAACGAAGGCAGCAACATCGTTATTCGACGGGTTCGCACAGAGTGGACCAATGGTCCCGACGAAAAGAACGGTGCGTACGGCATTTACCCTGTGCAGACAGAGAATGTGCTCCTCGAAGAGAGTGTTGCGATCGGTGCGTCTGACGCTGGAATTTATGTCGGCCAGTCACGCAATGTGGTCGTGCGAAACAACAGGGCCGAGCGAAATGTTGCAGGAATAGAAATCGAAAATACGTTTTCTGCAGACGTGTATGGCAACGTCACGAACGAAAACACGGGCGGAATCCTCGTGTTCAACATGCCGGATTTGCCGCAACCCGGTCACAGCACGCGCGTCTACCAGAACACGGTAGTCGGCAACAATACGGATAACTTTGGCGCTGCAGGGACGCCAGTTGCGAGCGTTCCGGCAGGTTCGGGGATCGTCATAAACTCCAATGACCGGGTCGAGATCTTCGACAACGATATCGCCGATAACGATACGGCCAACATCATCATTAGTAGTTACTACGCGACGGGCTGGGAAGGTATTCGTGATATGGGCGATGCGTACGACCCCTATCCAGAAACGATATACATCTACGGCAATAGGTTCTCTGGTGGCGGCTCGTCTCCGGATGGACTCGATCTCAAGGCGTTGAAGGTTGCAATGTTCGGATTGTCGGGCAGCCTGCCTGACGTGCTCTGGGATGGTTACTTCAATGCCGAAAAGGTCGATTCTGATGGCAACCTGTTGACCGAATATGCCATTTGCGTGGACAACGATGGGGCACAGGTTCTGAATGCTGACTTGCCGAACGGCAGTGCCAATATCATCGTAGGCGCGGCACAACACAGTTGTCAGCACGACAAGCTCCCGGCTGTCGTTCTCGAAGCGCCGCCAGGCTAGTCGTGCAGCGCGCTGTCCTGATCGCGCTGTGTGCGTTGCTGACTGCCTGCACGCCGGCGTCGCGCCCGGTGGTCCTGCACCCCGCCGACAGTCCGCCAACGCTGCTCAGTGCCTGGGGGCTGATGTTCGTTAACGGCTCGAGCCTCGAGCTCAATGGCGGCGTCATACCATACGAGCTCAACAGTCCGCTATTTAGCGACTACGCCCTGAAACTGCGCACGGTGTGGACACCCAGACATACGATCGCCGTCTATAACGACGATCGTGAACTCGATTTCCCGGTGGGTACGGTCATCAGCAAGACGTTTCTTTACGAGAAACTAACGGAACGTGACGGCCTGCTATACGTTCGCCAGAAAGATGGTGAGGCAACCCTTGAGAATGACGGAAGCCTTGATCTAAACAGTCATGTTCTGATGGAGACCAGGCTCCTGGTGAGATATGACGACGGCTGGAGGGCCTTTCCGTACGTATGGAACGCTTCACAGGATGACGCAACGCTTGAGATCGCCGGTGATCAACGTGACATCGTTCTTGTTCAGGGCGATACAGATGAACACATTACCTACATCGTTCCCGACGCCAACCAGTGCGCCGGCTGTCATGTAACAGACCACACGGCCAAAGAACTCCGGCCGATAGGGCCGAAGGCCTGGCAGCTCAATAGGCCTTATTCGTGGTGGGGCAACGCGGAGTCACAGTTGGCGAACTGGGCTGCAATCGGCGTTGTCGGTGGGTACAACGGTACTGCCCCGGAAGGGGTACGCTGGTCCGATCCCGGGGACGCGACACTCGAACAACGCGCACGCGCCTACCTCGACGCCAATTGCGCGCACTGCCACAACTCGCGAGGGGCAGCCGACACGTCAGCATTGCACCTCAACATCGACGCGCCGCTGGATCGCTTGTATGGTATTTGCAAGACCCCGGTTGCCGTTGGGCGAGGCAGCGGAGACCGTCCTTACGACATCTACCCGGGTCGCCCACACGACTCGATCCTGGTTTTCCGGATGCAGCACTCCGATCCGGCGATCGCAATGCCCGAACTCGGCAGAAGTGCGGTTCATGCTGAAGGTGTCAAAGTGATCAGTGACTGGATTGCGGCGATGAACGGTGACTGTTGAGTTGGGTCTAATGAACGAACGGTGGGAAAATATTGAACGAGGGTTCTGTTGAATTGGGTCCAACGAACGAACGGCGGGAAAAACAATGAACAAGGGATCTGTTTGATGAAGAAATTACATCTTGTTTTGTGGCTGTTGCTGGCCGCACCGTTTGCGCAAGCTGAAAGGATCGTCAAGGAGTTTTCAGGTAGCGAGAACACGACCACCGCCATATTCGTGGTGGAATCACCCTGGCTGCTCGATTGGCGTCTTGATGCAGACTATGAAAATTTTGTTGCACTCGAAATCTCACTCGTTGAGGCGCACGGCGGGCGACACGTCGGGCGGGTCCTGCGCACCCAGCGCAAAGGTAACGGCATCAAGCTGTTCAGAGAAAGCGGCATATACCAGCTGCGCATTAGCACGACCCTGGCGCGCTGGCGCGTAAAGATCATTCAAATCAGTGATGAAGAAGCGGAGCTTTATACATCCCGCGGTCAGTAGTACTCGGGCTCATTGCCCCGGTTCCACTTTATGTTGCAGCCGATGCTCGGTACCTGGTCGGGGCTGACCGGGCGGCCTTCAAGCACGGCGTTAAGTGCCGCCCTGACATCGCGGCCGTCGACAGGAACATTGTTTGATGGCCGACTGCCGTCCAGCTGGCCGCGGTATACGAGCTCGCGCTTTGCATCAAAAACATAGACGTCGGGTGTGCATGCAGCGCGATAGGCTTTCGCTACGGACTGTTCTCCGTCAACCAGGTACGGGAATGAGTAGCCCCAATCGAGCGCCTCCTGCTTCATCCTCTCCGGGCTGTCCCCGGGATGCGTCCCGCTATCGTTGCTGTTGATTGCGTAGATCGCCACCGACTCACCATAGTCCCGGCCAAGTCGCGCCAGCTCCTCGCGCACATGATGCACGAACGGGCAGTGGTTGCAGATGAACATGACCAGGCAGGGCCCGGTTGTCGCAGCCAGTGAATGGACCTTGCCTTCGACGTCGGGAAGGGAAAAGTCAGGTGCACTGGTGCCCAGTGCAAGCATTTGAGAATTAACAGCGGTCATGGTTTCTTGCTCTTCGACAGATTGTTCAATGTTATGCGATGATGCGCAAATGGTGAAATGGTCCTGTAACGATTGAACGACGCCTACCAAAATAAGGGCAGTGCCGTCATCAGCTTCGCTGCTGTTGTTGTCATCGTTATTGGCCTGCAAATGGCCAAGGACCTGCTGGTACCGTTTCTTGTTGCTGCGTTCCTCGCCCTGATTACCGTGCGCCCGATGCTGTGGATGCAGAAAAATCGTGTCCCATCCATACTCGCAGCGCTCATTATTGTATCGGTCATCATGTTGATACTCGCGGTTGTAGCCTCGATTGTTGGCGCATCAATTGCCGAGTTTACGGCGGCGCTGCCGTCTTACCAGGCGCGGCTCGATGTCATCGTGCAGGGCGCGCTCGACTTTTTTGGCAGGGCATTCAACGGCGAGGAAGCGTTTGAGTCACTGGGTGACATGATCGACCCGGGATGGGCAATGGGTCTCGCCGCAACGATACTCAACAGTCTCAAGGATGTGCTGACCAATGTCTTTCTGATCATCTTCACGATGATATTCATCCTGCTCGAAGCATCGACTGTGGAAACCAAAGTTGCCGCGGCGTTTGGCCGCAGCACGCAGTCCCTGAAGCGGCCCCGGGTATTCCTGGCGAATCTTGGCAACTATCTCGGTATCAAGACCGTTGTAAGTATTGCCACCGGACTTGCGGCTGGATTGTTGACCTGGTCACTCGGCGTCGACTTCCCGTTGTTGTGGGCGATGCTCGCGTTCCTGCTGAATTACATTCCGACCATAGGCTCGATGATCGCAGCCGTACCGGCGGTCCTGATCGCCCTCGTGCAACTCGGGCCCGGCGAGGCGTCGGCAACAGCAGTGGGTTTCGTTGCGATCAATATGGTCTTCGGCAACATTATTGAGCCGCGACTGATGGGCTACGGCGTTGGCCTTTCACCGCTGGTCGTTTTCATCGGCCTGATGTTCTGGGGGTGGGTGTTTGGACCCGTCGGAATGTTATTGTCAGTTCCGCTGACAATGACGCTCAAGCTCGCGCTCGAAAGCGACAAGCGTACGCGCTGGATTGCAATTCTGATTGGGTCGGAGCGAGACGCACAGCACGCGCTCACCAGGCGACGACCGAGCCGTCTGGACAATGACGAAGAAGAGCAGACGGCCTAAGCGTATTCCTGGTCGACCGGCTCGGTTTCTTCGGTCAATTCGAGCAGGTTGATTGCGACGCCGACAAAGTCTGTATCGGTAATGATGCCGCGGAGTACGCCTTTCGTGACGATGGGCAGACAGCCAATCTGATGTTTTTCAATGAACAGCGCTGCCTGCCTCAGGCTCGCGTGTTCATCAATCGTAGCGATGTCGGTGATCATGACATCCTTGACGAGAACTTCTGCCGCGTGGATGCGATTTTCCTGATCTCGGAGGAATGAGTCCGTCGCCGCCAGTACGGTGGTCAGCGTGACCAGCCCGATGAGATTGTCGCCTTCGACAATAGGCAGGTGATGGATGCGATTGGTGTGCATCAACGTGCGCGCCTCGGCCAGTGTCGCCGCGGGCGGTAGCGTAATCAGATCTGTGCTCATGATGGCTTCGATGCTGAACATGATTCTCTTCCTTTATTTATCCTCCTTTTTCAGGTTCAGTCTAGCCCTTGGTGCGGGACGCGCCATTGCGAAAAACACCTATTTCAGTTTTGGTGGGTAGTGCTAGAAGCCGGCTCGCTCCCGGGCCTCTATCCAGCGCGCGTCGTCTTGAGCAAGCGCGCAGTTCAGCAGAGCCTTGGCAGGCATGGCGACGTAACCGTGGGTATGAAATACTAAGTCTTCGTCACAGTTTATTGTCCAATAAATCATGGCTACTCGAATTCTCGCCCTGCTGCTTTCGACTCTGCTCGCGACCGCCGCGACGGCTGATGACCGCGATGCAACTACTATTGTCAAAGACGCCATGGATCACTGGCGGGGATTGTCCTCCGATACAGTCATGACAATGGTCATCCACCGGCCGGACTGGGAGCGCACGATGACGATGCGCGGTTGGACCAAGGGCGATAATCGGTCACTGGTGCGTGTGCTGGAACCCAAAAAGGACCGCGGCAACGGCACACTGACTGATGACAACAGCATGTGGTCCTATTCGCCGAAAGTGAATCGCGTAATCAAGATTCCATCATCGATGATGGGTCAGAGCTGGATGGGCTCGGATTTTTCCAACAAGGACATTGCCCGTGCCGACGACATCGTCGATCTGTACGATCACTCGATACTCAGCAGCGATGAAGTTGACGGTATTTCGATTTTCAAGATTGAGTCGATTCCGCACGAGGACGCGGCCGTTGTCTGGGGCAGGGAAGTGCTCAGTATCCGCGAAGATCATGTCATAACGACACACAGGTTCTACGATCAGGATGGCGAGTTGGTCAAAACGCTAACCTCGCTGGAGATCGGCGAGATGGGAGGCCGCGTTATCGCCAAGCGGCAGCGCATGGGCAAGGTCGAGACGCCGGACGAATGGACGGAGATTCAGGTCGTATCCGTAGATTACGAAGTGGAACTAAAAGACAGCCTGTTTACACTGTCAAACCTACGTAACCCTCGGGACTAGCCCTTTGAACCTCGTCTTTCGCCTGGCCTGGCGCAACCTGTGGCGGCATCCACGCCGCACCTGGTTGACGACGGGTGCGATGATGTTCTCCAACATGCTGTTGGTGTTCATGATTTCCCTGCAGTTCGGCATGTATGGGCTCATGATCGACAACACGCTGCAGGCATTTACCGGGCACCTGCAGATTCAGGCGCCGGGTTACATCGATGACAAGAAAATGCGCCAGACCGTGCCTGATGTCGTGCCACTTGCCGAGTCCCTGCGTGCTGTATTTCCCGAGCAAAATATCGCGGCTCGCGCGACCGCCTTCGCACTGGTATCCAGCGAGGATCGCAGTTATGGCATCGCGGTATTTGGAGTGGAGCCAGCCTACGAACCGGGCGTGTCGACCTTGCCCGGGCTGGTCACCGACGGGCACTTCCTGGGCGACAACGATGCCGCAGAGATCATTATCGGTGCGGCACTCGCCCGAAATCTGCGTGTGGAGCTCG
>WTCH01000386.1 GCA_013138675.1 Woeseiaceae bacterium
GATCGAGCCTGAAGTATTGGCAGAGGCGCTCGATGTCGTCGGCGATGCCATCCGGAACCTGGCTGGGGGTGTTCGCAAGGCAAGCTGACGTCCGGCATTGAGGCCGGGCTAATAATCTGTATTAGGCAGCCAGGAACTTTTGCCGGTACTCGATCGGCGGCATGTCGTACCAGGATTTGAACGCAGTCGTGAACGAGCTGATGCTCGAGTAACCGAGCAGCATGGCGACTTCAAGTGCTTTGAGACGATCGTCACTTAGATAGTTGACGGCCAGCACGGCTCGAACCTCGTTGAGCACTTTTTGAAAACTGGTCTTCTCGGCCCGCAGTCGGCGCTGCAGCGTACGGCGACTCAACTTCAGGGCCCGGCATGCGGTGTCGGCATTGGCCTCACCGGCTGCGAGTAATTCGACAAGGCCCCGCTTCAATTGCCCAGCAATATTGTCCTGAGCATAGAGAGAACGCAGGTACTTCTCGGCTTGTTCTATGAGCTGACCGTACATGATGGCAAGATGCTACCAGAATTCGCTGGCTGGAGCCCCAATGAACGATGTTGTGAATTATGTAACTGACGGAAATATCGGTGTAATTACGGTCAACAGCCCGCCCGTTAACGCTTTATCGCAGGCAGTGCGGCAGGGTTTGCTTGATGCGATTCGAACAGCGGCCAGCGATGATACCGAGGCCGTAGTGATTCACTGCGACGGGCGCACCTTTATTGCCGGGGCCGATATCAAGGAATTCGGCAAGCCGCATGCCGAGCCACTGTTACCGGACTTGCTCAACGAGATAGAGGCAAGCCAAAAAATCATTGTTGCGGCGCTGCACGGTACCGCCCTGGGCGGTGGCTTTGAGACCGCACTGTCCTGCCACTACCGTATCGCACTCGATGGCGCGAAAGTCGGCCTGCCCGAGGTGAAACTCGGCCTGTTGCCCGGGGCTGGCGGTACACAACGCGTGCCACGGCTCGCGGGCGTCGAGGCAAGCCTCGAGCTGATCCTGAGCGGAACGCCAATTCCGGCCGGCCGCGCCGCAGACATCGGGCTCGTCGACAAGATTGTCAATGCCGACTTGCTTGCCGAAGCGCTGGCCTACGCGCGCCACCTAGTAGAGACAGGAGCGCCGGTCCGACGTACCAGCGAGCTAGCCGTAGAAAACGTCGACAGCAGTGTTTTCGACGCAGTATTTGCTGGCCTCAGTAAGCGTGCACGTGGTCAGACGGCGCCGTCCAGAATTGTTGAGTGTGTTCAAAACGCAATGACAATGTCTTTCGCGGACGGCCAGAAACGCGAGCGAGAGTTATTTACCGAGTGCATGCATGACCCTCAGTCAGCGGCGCTGCAGCATATGTTCTTTGCCGAAAGAGTAGCGCTTAAAGTGGCTGGCTTGTCGGACGACGCGCCGATACGCGATGTGAAATCTGTCGGCATCATCGGCGGCGGCACGATGGGCGGCGGCATTGCCATGAGTTTTGCAAACGCTGGCATTCCCGTGACGCTTGTCGAGATCAATGATGAGGCGCTGCAGCGTGGGCTCACGATCATTGACAAGAATTACGCGGGCAGCGTCAAACGCGGCAAGCTTAGCGGAGATAAGGCAGCAGACTGCAGGGGGCTCATTAACGGCGCGACGGACTACAGCGCATTGGGCGATGTTGATCTGGTCATCGAAGCTGTGTTCGAAGACCCCGAACTCAAGAAAGATATTTTCGCGCGCCTCGACAAGGTCTGTAAGCGTGGTGCGATCCTGGCTACGAACACTTCATACCAGGACGTTAACGAAATTGCTGCAGCGACAAAGCGACCGCAGGACGTCGTGGGAATGCATTTTTTCAGTCCCGCGCACATTATGAAATTGCTCGAGGTCGTTCGCGCCGAGAGGACGGCGGATGATGTGTTGACTACTGTGATGGCGCTGGCAAAACGCATTCGCAAGGTCGCTGTCGTCTCGGGCGTCTGCTACGGCTTCATCGGGAATCGCATGCTGCAGGGCTATTTTCGCGAAGCGCAGCTTTGCCTGGTCGAAGGCGGGTTGCCTGAGAGCATCGATGCGGCGCTCTATGACTGGGGTATGGCTATGGGACCGATCAGCGTCGGTGACCTGGCGGGCCTTGACGTCGGCTACAAGGCGCGGCAGGCGCAGCCTGAAGAAGAGCGGGGTGATCCCGCGGCCTATCGTGTTCCGGATGTGCTTGTCGAAGCAGGCCGATTAGGGCAGAAAAGTGGCAAGGGCTTTTACACCTACGATGCCGATACTCGTACAAAAACATGGGACCCCGAAGTTCAGGCCATCATCGAACGCGAGGCGGATGCACTCGGGATCGAACGGCGTCCTATTGATGCCGATGAGATCGTTGACCGCTTGATCTATGCGCTGGTGAACGAAGGTATGCGGATACTTGAAGAGGGAATCGCGCAGCGGCCTGGCGACATCGATGTCGTTTACGTTTATGGCTATGGTTTTCCTGCGTGGCGCGGTGGACCGATGCACTATGCGGACGCCATTGGTCTGGATAAGGTGCTGGCTCGTATCGAGGAATTTCGGGATCGCTTTGGCGATGAGAACTGGGCGCCGGCACCGTTACTCACAAAGCTGGTCGGTGAAGGAAGGACGCTTGCCGAGTGGGCGGAAAGGTGAGTACGATCTGCGACGAAATGGTTTCGACACGCATCTGATAGGACGTGTATACAAAACGGGATGATGAGGTTATGGCGTTTTCAAAAATTGTAGTGAGCGTAGCTGCTATTGGGTTGTTCGGGGTCGCGATCGCACAGGATCAGACGAGAGTGCAGATTGAAGTGATATCGGACGATACGGATCACGAGGCGGTACGTATTGAACTCGATAGCGATGAGATGGGTTTCAACCTGCACGATATGCAGGAGGGAGAGAATCGCTCCATCGTGGATAAAGACGGGCGCACGATTCTCGTTACTCGTAACGCAGATGGGTATTCATTCGATGTGGACGGTAAGACGATCGATATGCCGCTCATGGCCAGCGGACATCACGGCGTTGTTATTGCTGATGCCGGCCACGGTGAAAATGTGGACGTTCGAGTCATGAGACACGGCAACGTTGCGACGCCTGTCCACATGGACGGCACCATGATTATGACGGGCAAGCCCGTTGACGAGGCCACGCAGCAGGCGATCAGGTCGCTGCTCCAATCAGCCGGACATGATGGTGAAGTACATTTCATGGATCGTGAACGCATTCACGAGAGCCATCAGCAGGTTCGGATTATTGAGGAACGCGTAGAAATTAGCGAGTAGTACGCGTTGGATGCATCGACGCTGGACATGAAGGCAAAGATATGCAAAAGGGGCTCATGGTGACCACATGTAGTAATCGCTGGAGCCATGCTCCAGCGTACTGAGATTGGTGCACTCGTTGAGTATACTGCGGGTCCGTCAAGTTTACTGGAGGGTGAAATGAAACACCCAATCCTTGCT
>WTCH01000318.1 GCA_013138675.1 Woeseiaceae bacterium
TCCGACCAGCACGACCGGGATGATCAGGCCGGCGAAGCAGCCAAGCATGATGCGCCACGACGCGATTCCGGAATAAATAAGAATGACAGCACCAACCAGGCAGGCGGCAGTCGATGTCTCACCGAAAGAGCCCTGCATCTGGCCGAGGAACGCCTGCGTCCAGGTCAGGCCGGTTGCGACGACGCCGGAGATGCCGTCGAGCGCGCTGATGCCGAGGGCTGTCGCGCCACTGAAGCCATCGACGGCGGTCCACACGGCGTCACCGGAAATCTGCGCCGGGTAGGCGAAATACAGGAAGGCGCGGCCTACAAGCGCCGGGTTGAGTACGTTCTTGCCCGTTCCACCAAACACTTCCTTGCCGATGACGACACCGAAGCTGATGCCGATCGCAACTTGCCAGAGCGGAATCGTGGCGGGCAGGATCAGCGCATACAGGAACGATGTGACGAAGAAACCTTCGTTGATCTCGTGGTTGCGAATGCCCGAGAACAGCATTTCCCAGAATCCACCAGCAGCCATCGTGACGGCGTAAATCGGGACGAAGTACAATGCGCCGATCAGGAAGTTGTCATAGATACTGCCGGCGTCATGACCGCCGCCGAGCATCAACAGAATCGTCTCACGCCAACCGGGCAAGCTCTCGAGCCCCATTGCGAGTATCGCGGTATTGGCCTGGTAGCCAGTATTCCACATGCCGACCAGGGCGCAGGGCGTTGCCGCAAACACCACCATGATCATGACGCGTTTGAGGTCGATCGCGTCTCTAATGTGCGGCGAACCGCGCGTCACATCCGGTGGCGAATAGAACAGCGTGTCGACCATCTCGTAGATAGCGTGAAAGCGTTCGAAGCGACCGCCTTTGATGAACAACGGCTCGATGTTGTCGAGCATTTTACGAAGTCGTTTCATCAGCCGTTCGCCTCGATTTCATCGAGGGCCTTGCGCAAGTGAGGCCCATAGTTGTATTTGCCATTGCAGACGAAGGAGCACAACGCGAGATCCTCTTCGTCCAGTTCGAGAGCTCCGAGTTGCTGCGCGCTGTCGGTATCGCGAACAAGCAGGGCCTTGAGCAAGACCGTCGGCAGGATGTCGAGAGGCATGATGCGCTCGAAGCTGCCGGTCGAAACCATCGCACGCGGACTGCCGTTCTGTGAACTTGTCAGGTCATAGTCGCCCTTGTGCAGCCACGTCGATGCATAGGCTCGCAGCGCCGAGTATTTTTCATGCCCGGGGCGCAGCCACGACAGGAATTCCCTCGGGCTGCCTTCGCTAATGACGCTAATCTGGTTGTGGTATGCACCGAGCCAGCCGAGCATGCCCGAGGCGCGGTGTCCTGACAGTACGGATCCTGAAATGACGCGCGCATTGCCTCTTTGCATCTCGCCGTCAAGAATGTCGGCAGTGCTTGCACCACGCCGCGTTCGCAACAGCCGTGGATTCTTCACCATCGGGCCACCGAGCGCGATGACGCGCTGTGTTGGCAATCGACCCGTGGTAAACAAACGGCCGATCGCCATCGTGTTCTGGTAGCCAATGTGCCAGACCGTTTTCTTGATACTGACCGGGTCGAGGAAATGAATATGCGTGCCAACAAGTCCGGCCGGATGCGGGCCCGAAAATTCAGCGTGCACAAACTGGTCACCGTCCGGGCATGGAATGTCGGCGCCGGCTCGCGTGCAGACATAGGTCTTGCCCTCTGTCAGTTGCGAGATGACGCGAAGGCCGGCAAGAAACGCTTCCGGATCCTCGCCGATAACAAGCGACGGGTCGCCGGCCAGCGGATTGGTGTTGATAGCCGTAACGAAAATCGAGTTCGGTGTCGTATCCGGTTGTGGAATCTTGCCGAACGGCCGCGTACGCAGCGTCGTCCACAGTCCTGACTCACACAGCGTCTTGCGGATGTCCTTGTCGTCGGTCGACCAGGTTTCCGCATCGTCTCCATCGAGCTCAATGACAACCGAGTTGAGGACGCGACGTTCACCGCGATTGATCGCAGATACCACACCGCTACCCGGCGCCGTATAGCAAATCTCGGGGTTTCGCTTATCGATGAACAGCGTCTGGCCAAGTTTGACGCGATCGCCCGCGGCAACAGCCATCTTCGGTTTCAGGCCCGGTGTGTCCCAGCCGACCAGGCCGACTGTCTTAACCGGGTTCGCGTCGGATAATGTTAGCTCCGGCTTGCCGGAGATGGGTACATCAAGACCCTTTTTGATCTTTATCTGCATATCAGTTCAGGAATCAGCCCCACCAGTGCAAGTACAAAACGCAAGCGGCCAGCCATAGCGAGCCGATTGTGTGAATGGCGAGCGTGCCTTCGATCGCCTTGGTCATGCCGGCGCGATCTTCCACGCCTATGCGAACGCCCTGGCTCGCCTTGAAGGCGATGACCAACAACGCGAGCGGCACCACCGGCGCCAGAAGTGGCAGCGCGCCCTTGAATGCCAGCCACCCTGTTGCGGCTACAGCAACAACGTTCATAGCGAGATAGAGGTTGGCGGTTCCGTCAAGCCCGAGTCGTACCGGCAAAGTACGTTTACCGGTTGCGCCGTCGGCGGCGATGTCGGGCACTTCATTAATCATGAGTATTGCGGCGACCCAGATGCTGATGGGCAGCGCGAATAGCACCACCTGGCCGTCGAGTGCGCCACCTTGCAACCAGGCCGCGCCAGCAACGGGTATAACGCCAAAGCCGATGGCGACGGCGGTCTCACCTATGCCGAGCGAAGCAAGGCGCACCGGGCCCAGTGAGTACAAGACGGCAAGTGCCACACCGGCCAGGCCGAAGTACAGCACCATCGCACCTTTGAGATAAATCAGTGCGAGGCCAGCTATGGCAGCGAGGGCGAGCAGGCTGATACCGAGCCGTGCCATCTCGCTGGCCGACATGATGCCGGTCTGAATAAAGCGCGAGCCACCCGTGTACGGGTAAATGCGATCCTCGTTCAGCCGATCGGTGCCACCGGACTCGTCGCCGACGTCGTTAAGCACGTTACTGGCAGCGTGGACGCAAACGGTCGCAAACAGCGCCAGTGCGAATACGGTGATGCCGAATCCGCCCGTGGTGCCAAAGCCCCACGCGGTGCCGGCTACAACCGGCAATGCCGACGCAGGAAAGAACTTCGGACGCGTCGCGTTAAACCAGCGATTAGCGGTCTGTCCGATGGAGTCTCCGGCGAACGTCTGCGGCGATGGATCGGCTATTCTTGTGTTATCTGAGTTCATTACAGGCCCCCTTATACCAATGTCGGGAGCCATTGTAATACGTGGAAACTACTGACGGGGTAAC
>WTCH01000382.1 GCA_013138675.1 Woeseiaceae bacterium
CAAGACAACCGAGATCAGGCTGATCGCGGTTGTCGCGGCAGTGGCGTCATTCGCCTTCATCGTCGGCGCGGCGCTGACCAAGTCACCGCTCAGCTGGCTGGCGTATTGATCGCCCGCTGGGGCGGGCTCCTACAGACGCACGAATTTGGACTTGTAGGAGCCCGCCCCAGCGGGCGACCTGTAAATCTGCGGGTACTTCGCCCGTAAGGGTCGCGATTCTCGCCGCCGCAAGTAGCCGGCCAGTGTTAACCGGCTTGTTCATCAATGTGCTGTTGTCGACCGGCTGCGCATCCTTGACGATCTTCGAGGTGTCGCCCGTCACGATAAAAGCCGGAATATTCAGGCCGTAGTGGTCCCGAATGTCGGTCACGGCCTCAACGCCGGTTGAGCCATCGAGCAGGTGAAAGTCGGATACGATCAGTGAAGGCACATCATCGAGGTGATTGAGCAGCGCGCGCGCCTCTGTCGCTGACGCTGCCGTCGCTACCTTGTATCCCTCGGCTTCGAGCAGCATTCCCCAGGCGTTGGCGACATTAACGTCGTCTTCAATAAGTATGACAAGCCCGGTAGCGGCCTCCTCAGCGACAAAGTGCCCAGGCTCGTCATCGTCAATGTGCTCGCCAACCGGACCGACGATGGGCATGCTGACGGTAAAGAGCGACCCTTTGCCAGGCTCTGATTCAACACCGATGTCGTGCCTGAGCAGGTCCGCAAGCCTGCGAACGATCGCGAGCCCGAGTCCAAAACCCTCTTTGCTGCCGCCCGGCGACTTGACCTGGTGAAATTCCTGGAAGATGGCTTCCTGTTGGTCCTCGTTGATGCCGATTCCCGTATCTTCGACCTCGATGTGGCATCGGCCTTCGCGCTCAAAACAACGCACGGTTACTTTGCCTTTATCTGTGTAACGGATCGCGTTACTGACGAGATTCTGAACAACCTCACCCAGCAGATTGGGGTCTGAGCGAACAACCGACGTGCACGGTACCGCTTCGAACTTGAGGCCTTTGTGTTGCGCCTGGCGTGCAAATTCCGCCGCGAGCCGATCCGTCAGGCGGTGCATTGGAAAATCCTCAAAATCGGGTGTTACGGCGCCAGCATCGAGCCTGCTGATGTCGAGTAGCGAATTGAGAAGGTTGGTCATGGCCGTCAACGAATGATCCTGATTCTCGATCATCTCAAGCGCTTTCGCGTCCTTGACTGTGCGCCGCAGGGCGCCGTTGAGCAGGCTCAGGGCCTGCACGGGCTGCCGCAGATCATGGCTTGCGGCCGCAAGGAAAGCGCTATTGGCCTTGTTGGCCCGCTCGGCCTCCTGCTTTGCCGCGATGATTTCCTGTTCCATGCGCTTGCGGTTCGTTACGTCACGGATAACGCTCGACACAAATGAGGCTTTCGGTGTGGACACCGGGCTCAGGCTGATTTCCACCGGAAACTCGCTGCCGTTCTTACGTTGGCCAATCAGCTCCATGCCCACGCCCATGGGGCGCAGACTGGGCGTATCGGAGAAATTTTCCCGATGACCGACATGTGAATTGCGAACGCGATCGGGCAGCAACATCTCGATTTTGTTGCCGATCAGCTCTTCGCGATCGTAGCCGAACATTTTCTCTGTCTGGCCGTTGACGATCGCAATTTCACCGTCGTCGTCCACGATAATCATCGCGTCGGGGGCCGATTCGATCAGAACGCGAAAATACGCCTCCGATTCCTCGGCCTGCAACTTGTCTGTGCCCATGAAGCTGGCCATATCAGTACTGGATATCGAGAGTATACCGTGGTGAGATACGCACATTGATAGCCTATGAGGCGCGGCAAGCGCATACGTATCCCTACCTATGCGTATCGATTTGGTCGCCTGCTAGCCTCGCGGCTGTCCGCAAACGTCCAGAATCAAACAGGGGTCCGTCCATTGGACACAGCAGCTTCATATAACGACAAAGTAGTGCGCCAATTCACGATCATGACCGTGGTCTGGGGCATCGTGGGCATGCTCGTCGGCATTATCATCGCGGCCCAACTGATGTGGCCGGCGCTGAACTTCGACCTGCCATTCCTTACATACGGCCGCTTGCGGCCATTGCATACAAACGCGGTCATCTTCGCGTTTGGTGGTTCGGCGCTATTCGCGACGTCCTATTACGTTGTGCAACGTACGTGCCACGTCCGACTTGCTTTCAGCAAGCTCGCAGCATTCACGTTCTGGGGCTGGCAAGCCGTTATTGTGCTCGCTGCCGTGACGCTGCCGCTCGGTATTACTCAAAGTAAGGAGTACGCCGAGCTCGAGTGGCCCATCGACTTGCTGATTACTGTCGTCTGGGTCGCCTATGCGATTGTGTTCTTCACGACGATCGGCAAGCGCCGCATCAAGCATATTTACGTAGCCAACTGGTTCTACGGCGCCTTCATAATTACCGTCGCCGTATTGCACATTTTCAATAACCTGGCGATTCCGGTAACGCTGACCAAGTCGTACACGATCTACACCGGTGTCGTCGATGCGATGATGCAGTGGTGGTATGGCCACAATGCGGTCGGCTTTTTCCTGACCGCCGGCTTCCTCGGCATGATGTACTACTTCGTGCCCAAGCAGGCCGGGCGGCCAGTCTACTCCTACCGTCTTTCGGTAGTGCATTTCTGGTCACTGATCGCTATCTACATGTGGGCCGGGCCCCATCACTTGCATTACACGTCGCTGCCTGACTGGGCGCAGACACTCGGGATGGTGTTTTCGATCATCCTGCTGGCACCGTCCTGGGGCGGCATGATCAACGGCATCATGACGGTGTCTGGCGCCTGGCATAAGCTTCGCTCAGACCCGATTCTCAAGTTCATGATCGTCGCACTGTCGTTCTACGGCATGTCGACATTCGAAGGCCCGATGATGTCGATCAAGACCGTCAACGCCTTGTCGCATTACACCGAATGGACGATCGGTCACGTGCACGCTGGCGCCCTGGGCTGGGTTGCAATGATGACGATTGGCTCGATCTATTGCCTGCTACCAAGGCTCTATAACCGCGACGGCATGTACAGCACCAAGCTCATCGACGTGCATTTCTGGACTTCAACGATCGGCGTTGTCCTGTACGCGGTAGCTCTGTGGGTGGCAGGCATCGGAGAAGGCCTGATGTCACGCGCCGTGAACAGTGACGGCACGCTGACGTACGCGTTTATCGAGATTCTGGCATCGAAATATCCGTACTACGGTATGCGTCTGCTCGGTGGGGTGATCTTCTTTGTTGGCATGATCATCATGGCCTACAACGTCTGGAAGACCATCTCGAAAGAAAAGCCGGCGCCTGTCGCTGTGATGGACCCGGTGGAGAGGAGCGGCCCCGATGCGTCATGAGACTATAGAGAAAAACGTCAACCTGATGATGATTCTGATCGTCGTTGCGATCAGCATTGGCGGCCTGATCGAGATCGTTCCACTAATGCTGAGTTCCGACGCGACCGAGCCTGACGAAGGCATCGCGCCCTACTCCGCTTTGCGGCTCGCGGGACGCGACGTTTACGTTCGCGAAGGTTGCTACAACTGCCACTCGCAGATGATCCGGCCGTTCCGCAGCGAAACCGAGCGCTATGGCCCCTACACGACTGCGGGAGAGACCGTCTACGACCGGCCGTTCCAGTTCGGTTCCAAGCGCACAGGACCTGATCTTGCGCGCGTCGGTGGCCGTTACAGCGACGACTGGCAGCGCCTGCACCTTATGGACCCGCGCGCACTGGTTCCCGAGTCGAACATGCCGGCCTACCCGTGGCTGGCGGAGGCCCAGGTGGATCCTGAATTGGTAACAGCCAAGTTGCGCGTTCTCAGGCTTCTTGGCGACCCCTACACCGATGAGCAAGTTGCGTCGGCAGCAAGCGAGGTCGAAGGCAGAACCGAATTGGATGCGCTCATCGCGTATTTGCAGGAACTCGGTATCAATCGCAGGGCACGCAGGTAAGGACCAATGGATATCAACGACCTCCGCGGATTTCTGACTGCCGTACTGCTGTTTTCATTTGTCGGGCTTGTTGTCTGGGCCTGGAGCAGCCGCCGCAGAGCTGAATTTGACGCCAGCGCGGCGCTGCCACTCGAAGAGGATCAACACATGACTACCAACGGACAGGAGAAAAACTGATGCCTGCATTCTGGGCCTGGTTCGTTGCGGCCGGCACGATCGCGTTCGTTATCTGGTGCGTCTACCTGATCAGTTGGGCGGGTAAGCAGGGGCCACAAAACAAGGAAGACGAAGACCTCGTCGGTCACGTGTGGGACGGCGACCTCGAAGAGTGGAACAACCCGGCACCGAAGTGGTGGCTGTACCTGTACTTCATCACGATTGCCTGGGCAGTCGGCTACATGATCGTCTATCCCGGCATTGGCGCCTTCGACGGGCTCTTCGGGTGGAGCCAGGAAGGCCAGTACGAGCAAGAAATGCAGGCAGCCGAAGCGCGCTACGAGCCGATTTATGAGGCCTTTGCAGCGATGGAATTCGAAGACCTCGTGAAAGACCCTGATGCCGTTGCCCTGGGTGGCAGCCTTTTCGCCAGTTATTGCACGACGTGCCACGGCTCCGATGCGCGCGGCGCGACCGGCTATCCCAACCTCACTGATGCTGACTGGCAGTGGGGCAGCAGCGAGAAAGACATCATCACGACAATTACGAATGGACGTAATGCGGTCATGACCCCATGGGCCCAGATTCTCGGGTCTGACGAGGCAGTCGATAACATGGTCAACTACGTGCAGAGCCTCTCCGGCACTGTTGAGGCCGGCGATGGCGCCGAGAGCGCCAGGACCCAGTTCACGACGTTTTGTGCCGCATGTCACCTGCCAACCGGTACTGGAAACCCGGTGCTGGGCGCTCCAAACCTGACGGATAGCACCTGGCTTTATGGCTCATCGGCAGAAGCAATTCGAACCACAATCGAGCAAGGTCGCCAGGGCCAAATGCCGGCGCATGGTGAATTTCTTGGCGAAAATCGCACAAGAATCCTTGCTGCGTATGTTTACAGCCTTTCCCAATAAGCGCTCAATGAACGGCAGTGATTCACGAAAAGTACAGAGGCGCGCGGAAGTGGAGTCGTAACAAACAGGCGGTTGCGACCGTTATCTGGATATCATTTCTAGCAGCTTCGGTCGCAACGATGCTGTTTTTCGCGGTGTTTGACCCAACTGAACTCATTGCAACGCTTAACGTCGATATCGATATCGGTCGGCAAAGTGGCTACGCGGTCGGCTTCTTCTTTTTCTGGATTGTGTCAGCCGGTTGTTCTGCGGTAACCGCCTGGCTGGTACGCACGGCTCCGAAACGCGACCAATCTCGCCAATGAGCGAACCTGCCCAATCTGATCAGCCGCGCGCCGCGGCGCTCTATGAAAGTGCCAAGAAGATCTATCCGCGAGAGATCGACGGCCGCTTTGCGAAGCTGTCCAAGCTTGCAACCTACGCGCTGCTGGGTCTCTTTTACGCAGTGCCATGGCTCATGTGGGACGAGCGCCAGGCGTTCTTGTTCGACTTGCCGGCTCGCAAGTTCTATCTGCTCGGCCTGACATTGTGGCC
>WTCH01000222.1 GCA_013138675.1 Woeseiaceae bacterium
GTCATAGACTGACGCGCCTGGGCTGTATTGTTCGAGCAGTTCAACGGGAATCGTGCCCTGCGCGAAATTGCCGATCAAATCGAACGCGGCCGCGGCGGCCGCCTGACCGCCCTTTGCGAAGCCTGCAGCCCATTCCTTGCCCTTCGGATTTGTGAGGATGTTCGGCGCCCCGTTCTGAATGTCTGTCGCAATTCCCATCATGTCGGAATGATCAGTGATGACCAAAAAGTCGAGTGGGCGGCTCAGCTTGACTGGCTGGCCACCGGCGGAAGTAACCTGTTCGCCGCGCGCCAGGCGGTACGCCGTGTCGTGCCCCGTCGTGTTGCCGAACAAACCAGCATCGAGCGACAGGCCCGTGTGCAAATGAGTCTCGCCCCAAAAGACGCGGCTGGGGAATGAGCGCTCAGCCCATGGCGAATAGGCTTTGCCGGGGTACAAGCTCTCGAAATCCTCAGCTTGTGGAGTTCCACCGTCATGTTGCGCCAGCGCCAGGCAGGGCAAGAACAGGCAGATCAGGCTGGTTCGGAAAAGGGTTGAGATACTAGTAGTCATCGATCGCTCCTTAGAATTCTGATTTTTATGCATCGAGCATCGAGCAATATTACTCCATATTTAGAGGCAGTGTATCCTGACGAGAGTTCTCGCCCGGGGGGTAATCATGAATCTATCAAGGCGTAAGGTATTGGCGGCAACGGCAGATATTGACCGATACTTGAGGACGTCTGATTTCCTACGTAGTTGACAGCACGTTCATTATCATTGTCTTCGGTAGCTTCCTGGCGTCGGTGGCGAATGCGATGTTCTCGGCCGGAGGTGCGCTGATCATTCTTGCGATCACCAGTACGGTACTGCCGATCCAGGCGATTGTGCCGATTCACTCAACGCTACTGATCGGTTCAACAGCAACCCGTGTGTTGTTCTTCTGGGAGCACATCGACTGGCGGATTGCAGGTCCATTTCTTGTCGGCAGCCTGTTCGGCGCGCTTATCGGGGCAAGGATCTACATTGAGTTGCCCGAAGCGCTTATCGCTACCGCGATCAGCGTGCTGATGCTCGTCGCGATGTGGTTGCCCAAAATTAGCTGGCGACCTCGGATCCGGCACCCGTGGGTAATTGTCGGGTTCATTCATACACTCATTTCCACACTGTTTGCCTACGGCGCGCTGCTGCACTCAATTATCCTGCACACCGATCTGAAACGACAGCAGGTCGTCGGCACGATGGCTGGTGGCCTGACCGGCATGGGCGTATTCAAGATCGCAGGCTATGTCTTCTATGGTTTCGATTACTCACCATACCTAGTGACGATCGCAGCGGCCGTCGGCGTCAGTTTCCTTGGTACCGCGGTCGGGAAGAAGTTGGGTAGCAGGTTGTCGGAGGAAAAATTCCGCCTTATATACCGTGTTCTGATTACAATAACGGCCTTGCGGTTGCTATACGTCGGCCTTCGACAAGGAATCCTATGAAAGTCTGGATGGCAAGGCTGGGACCTGGCCTCATGCTGGCTGCGGCCGCCGTTGGTGTTTCGCATCTCGTTCAGTCCACGCGAGCGGGTGCCGATTTCGGCCTTAGTTTCGTCTGGCTTGTCATCCTTATATCTTTTCTTAAATACCCGGCGTTTCGCTTTGCCGTCGACTACGCAAGCCTCACCAATCACAGCCTCGTCTACGCCTACTCAAAACTTGGCAGGTTGCCGATGTACTGGTTGCTGGTGGGGTTCGTCGTGGATATGTTCGTCGCAACGTCCGCCGTATCACTCGTTACTGCCGGCCTGCTGATCAGCGTTTTTAAACTGCCATTCAGTGGGCCACATGTCGCGATTGCAATAACAGTGCTATCGGCTGTCATTCTGTTGAACGGCAAGTACGCCAGGGCCGAACGAATCATCAAAATCCTGGTGTTGTCATTCTCGGTACTGGCGATCATCGCAATGCTCCTCGCGTTGCCGATGCTGGGCTCGAACGATCGGGATCTGTTTGCCGCCATCACGCCATCGCAGTCCCTCGCCGTGTTTATCATCGCCATCGCAGGCTGGATGCCGATGCCCATGACGGGTTCCATCTTTCTTTCCATGTGGGCGCGCGAGAAGAAGACAGTGGGCGGCGATGCCATCGATCACCGCAGTGCAATTGCAGATCTTCGATTTGGCTGGGTGTTGACGGTTGTGCTTGCCATCAGCTTCATGATCATGGGAACCGCAATTCTTTTCCAGGTCGACAGGGTCGTGCCTGCGAGCGCAGGAGCCTTTGCGACGGAGCTGTTATCCATTTTCACGTCGATCATCGGGCAGTGGTCCTACCCGGTCATTGCGGCGGCAGCGATCGCTGTCATGTGGTCCACGGTTCTCGCACTGATGGATGCCTTGCCGCGGGTCACCTCACGACTCGTCGACTGCATGACCGGCCGCGCGGAGCAGGCAACGACGAAGTACACAACGCTACTCGTCGTGCAGACGGCCGGAGTTACTCTCATCATGCTGCTACTGCTCAGCAATTTCGGCACGTTCATCGATTTCGCGACAAGTGCAGGATTCATTACGGCGCCAGCGCTGGCCTACTACAATTACCGCGCGGTGACATCGGCCGACGTTGCGTCGCAGTACAGGCCGTCCGCTGCCTTGGTAATATGGCACTGGGCCGGGTTTGCGGCACTGGCTGCATTCGCAATCGCATTTGTTATTGCCCGCATTGGTTTTTGATGTTCAAACATATTCACATCGTTGCCTGCTCACCGCGAAGCGGAACCACGCTTCTGCATGAAGTCATGGTGACCTGTTTCACGATCGATAAGCACTACGATCATGAGATCCGCTTCCATCTCGCGGATGCCGAAGATGGGCAGACGCTGATCACCAAGCGTCCGAAGGATACGATGTACATGCCGGCCCTGATCAAGGACGACCCTGAGTTGTATGTAATCTACGTCATGCGTGATCCGCGCGACACGATCTGCAGCCGGCATGGCAAAGATAAGAGTATCTATTACTCGAATATCCGTCTGTGGCGCCAGATGCACGGCTATGCAAGGCAAATGTCCAGGAACGAGCGATTCCTCGAAATCCGCTACGAAGACTTCGTGCGCGATCCGGACGCGACGCAGGAGGTGATCGCTGCGAAGTTTCCCTGGCTCGAGAAGATTCACAATTTTTCCGAGTATCATGAGTACGCCAAAGTCTCAGAGAAATCGGTAAGGGCCATGCACAGTGTCCGGCCTATCGCACCGACCAGCGTGGGCGTGTGGACGCAGAATCCGGGGCGCATCAAGGCGCAGCAGATGCTCCACGGGTCACTGACCCCGGAGTTGATCGAGTGCGGCTACGAGTCGTCGGGAGATTGGGAAAAGGTGCTGGAAGAGGTCGAACCTGACGTCACCAGGAGTTTGTATCCAGAAAAACTGACTATTTGGTCGCGACTGTCACAGTATCTCAATGGCTTACGCAAGATCGCCAAATACCGCCGCCTGCGCAGGAACTCAAGATGACTAATCTGGCCCCACTGTCTCCTTTCAGGGAAAAGGTACTGAATCTTTTTTATCGCCTCGCGGTGTCAGGCGCATTGCCAGTGTCCTGGTTTCGCGACGTTGACCCAGCGACGGTGGAAAGGGCCAAGAAGACCGGAAAACTCAAACTCGAGATCGTTAGCCACTGCTGGCGCTACGGCCATTTCCTGAATTACCAGCTCAGCTCACTCGTTAACCACCGCACGGATAAGCTCGATATTACGATGACGGTGTTTCATGTTGCTGACGACGACAAGGTCGTACCGGTGCTCGATTACTTCGGGCGCATGGAGGTTCCGGGCGTCACCTGGAACTGGCAGCCGCTATCAAGAGAGCAGCTGTTTCGCCGCGGTATCGGGCGCAACCTGGCAGCGAAGAGCACTGAAGCGGACTGGATCTGGTTCACCGACGCCGACATCATCTTTCACCAGCACTGTCTCGATACACTCGCAGACTTGTTGCAGGGTCGTGATGACGGGCTCGTTCATCCTCGCATAGGGCTGGGTACTTCATTGCTGGCCGAAGACGATGACATTCTCGAAAGGGGGCGGCAGGGGCCAAACCTGCTCGAGATTCCGATTGATCAGTTTCATCCCTACGGTGGGCCGAGGCCGAAGGCGAAAGGTCCGCACCAGATCACGCACGGCGACATTGCGCGTGCCTGCGGCTATTGCGATGCCATCAAGTACTACCAGACCCCAGCTGAGCGCTGGATGAAGACCTACGAGGACCGCGCATTTCGCTGGCTCATCGGCACGCACGGTACGCCGCTCGAGATTCCGAATGTGTGCCAGATACGGCACATCGTGAAGGGGCGTTACAAGAAAGATTCCTGGTGGACGAAAGTGCGCAAGTTCATCCGCAAGAGCCAGGACGCGTAGGTGCTCAGAGCTTCTTAAAGAGGTTCTTCAGTTTGCGTGACCAGCTCGCCTTGTTGGCGTGCGGAAATGGCTCATCCGGAATGTCATGTCCGAGGAACGGACACAGCTTGTTCCAGCCATCGCCTTTCGGCAGGTCGAAGATCAGCAGGTCATCCGGCCGGTCGGCAAAATACTCCAGCACTTCACGGTTGTGGCGCTCGTAGCGAGCTATGTAAGTGTCCTCGTTACCTTCCGGACAGCCTGCATTCTTACCGTAGATCCAGCGTCGCATTGGGGTCTCCGTCGTTGCGAAGTCCTTGACCATGCTGCGAATCCACGCCTCGGCAGGGCGCCGGGTCAGGATGAACTTGCTGCCAGGAAATCGCTCGTCAAGGTCCCTGAATAGAACCGGCCACGGATTGTCTTCGAACGCGTCGTACTTCTCGACCGTCGCATACGCCATCTCATGAACCTTGTTAGCGATGTCGGGGTCCTTTGTGCCAAAACCGCCCGTGACCCTGTAACCGAGTTTTCTTAGCGCCACCTCAAGACTGGTTGTTCCCGTCTTGTGGCTGCCGATGCAAAACACTTTCGCTTTCATACCCATTGCCTAGCCGAACCGTTCCCAGGCAACCGCGCCCCAGACGAGAAGTACGATGACGAGACTTACGAATACCGCGGCCGAACCCATGTCTTTGGCTCGGCCGGATAGTTCGTGATGTTCATCACCATGACGGTCGATCGCGGCTTCAATGGCGGAGTTGAACAGCTCTACGATAAGGACCAGTAACAATACGCCGATCAACAGCGCCTGCTCGACAATGGTCTCGCCTAACCAGATCGCCGCGGGCGTCAGTACGATGGCAAGCACCAGTTCCTGCCTGAACGCCGCCTCATGTTGCCACGCCTGTGCGAAACCCTGTGCAGAATAGCGGGTGGCGCGCAGGATCCTGCGAATACCTGTGTTGCCTGGTTTGGCCACGCTCTAACTCCAGTAACAGCTGCAACAATTTCTCATTCTATATCAAGCTGCTGCTGGCATCGCTGTAAGGTAGAATCTGCCGGCCATGCAGAATCAAGCCGCAAAAACAGCTACTGAAGAGGTCATCAGGTTTCAGGACGTGCAGCGCCGCTACCAGATGGGTACGACATTCGTCGACGCGCTGGCTGGTGTCGGTTTCAGTGCTCTTGTGGGCATTGTCTCTGGCATCTGGCCGGCACAACGTGCGGCACAACTGGATCCTATTGACGCTTTGCGTCACGAGTAGCTTTTGCGCACCGCTTCATATCTGCTGCTGGTACTCCTGACGCTGTTCCTTGTGGGCGGTGCTTACGGGCACAATGTGTCGCTGGAAGATGCCAGGCTCATTGCAGGCAAGACCGGACCACAGGTGCTGCTGTACATGTGGCTGGGCGCGAAGCACATGGTCACGGGCTACGACCATCTGTTGTTTCTCGTGGGTGTTATCTTCTACCTGCGCAACGTGCGCGCCATCGCAATTTTCGTCAGCCTGTTTGCGCTCGGGCACAGCATCACACTGATCAGCGGCGTTCTGCTTGGACTCGACGTCAATCCATACCTTGTGGATGCAATTATCGGCCTCTCAGTCGCCTACAAGGGTTTCGATAACCTCGACGGTTTTCGGACGCTGTTCGGAGATAGCCCCGACGAACGTATGGCGGTGTTCGTTTTCGGCTTATTTCACGGCTTGGGCCTGGCAACCAAATTGCAGGACCTCGGGCTGGCCGAGGATGGTCTTCTGGCGAACCTCATTTCATTCAACGTCGGTGTCGAGCTTGGCCAGCTCGCGGCATTGATTGTGATCATATTCATCCTCAGGCTGATGCCACCCAAAACGGCGCACTCGAGGATTGGCACTGCTGTTAACATCGGACTGGTCATCGCTGGCTTTGCGTTGATGGCGTATCAACTGGCTCTCTACCTGAATAGTTAGGAAACACAGCAATGGGAAAATCAACACTTGTACTGATCGCTATTGCAGCCCTCGGCCTGGGCACCTTGATCGGCGTTAGCCTGATTGACGAGCCGGCAGCCGTTGAGGAACAGGTACCAGCAGCAGAGGTTGCAGTCGCATCAACCGGTGGCGCACCTGTGTTTCGATTCCTGGCTCCTGGCGACGTTAGCGCTGAGGAAGATGAGTTCGGCCAGCCGCTTCCGGCGGCCAACGGTGAAAATTTCGTAGGTCGGGAAGCAGCACCGAAATCCGAAACGGTGACGTTTACAATCGGCCTGGATGAGTCCGTCGAATACAAAGCCCTGATGCAGCAAGGAGACATGATAGCGTTTCGCTGGAGCACAGACGGCGGCGATGTCTACTACGATTTTCACGCGCACGAAGAGGCCTTCGGACCCGAGTTTTTCTCTCGCTACGACGAAGGCGAAGGTGCTTCGCGATCCGGATCAATTATGGCCGCTTATACGGGGCAGCACGGCTGGTTCTGGCTCAATATTGCCGACGGACCAACGACGGTGACGCTGGAAGTCAGCGGATTCTATGATGAGATTGTCGAAATCGATTTGAGCGGCTATTAGTCGCCAATCGTCGCCTCGACCCGAACCAGGACGGCAACCTCCCTGCCGACCCACTCCGTGTCTTCCCACTCGCCGGTGCCAACGCCCAGCTCAAGGCGATCGAGTTGTGCTCTGCCGTCCAGCACACGTTTATCGCCGCTACTCTCAACCGTGAACTGTAATTGGACCGGCGACGTAGCGCCCTTGATGGTTAGCTGACCGTCTGCGACATATTGGCCTGCGCCAATGTCGGAGAAACGGCTGGCACGGAAGCTAGCCTCAGGATAATTCAACGCATCGAACCACTCGGGGTCGGCAATCGTCACATCGCGATCATTGTCCTGCGTATTCGCAGAGGATGTGTCGATAGTGACATCGAAGACGCCGGCGTCGATATCGCTCTTTGAGAACTGCATACCCGCCGTCCAGTGTTGCCATACTCCCTCGAATTCGGCACCGGCCTGGTCGCCAACAAACCGTATATAACTGGTCGTGTAATCAATCTCCCATACCGGAAGATAGGAAGCCGGCTCAGGCTTATAGGCAATAGTGTTTTCGACAGGCACTTCAGCAGGGGCCGATGTTGCTGGTTTTGTGCCGGCCGCACCGCCCAGCCAGGCGATGCCAAGTACCGCCACGATGACAA
>WTCH01000275.1 GCA_013138675.1 Woeseiaceae bacterium
CGCAGTTTTACTTCCGCACGACGGACGTAACGGGTGCGGTAGTCCTTCCCGAGGGCACCGAGATGGTGATGCCGGGCGACAACGTGAAGATGGTTGTCGACCTGATTGCACCGATCGCGATGGAAGATGGGCTGCGGTTCGCTATCCGTGAGGGTGGTCGCACAGTTGGTGCCGGCGTCGTCGCTAAAGTTATTGAGTGATTTAACTGTAGGAGCGACTTTAGTCGCGACTGAAGTCGCTCCTACAAAACGAGGTTTGTAAAGGAATTAGGCCAGTAGCTCAATTGGCAGAGCGGCGGTCTCCAAAACCGCAGGTTGGGGGTTCGATTCCCTCCTGGCCTGCCATTTGAGGCGTTGGCCCCGAGTACACATGACAACACAAACAGAAACTAGCCAGGGCAGTGCACTGGATACCGTGAAACTGCTGCTGGCGGCCGCCGCCATCGTGGGTGGCCTGTATTCGTATTACTACTTCGAATTCGATCTGCCGCTGTATATCAGGGTGCTGATCGTGCTGGTTGGCACCGGCGCCGGTATTGCTATTGCGATGCTGAGCTCGCAGGGGCAGCGTTTGTGGCACTTCATCCAGGGGTCTCGCGTTGAAATTCGCAAGGTTGTCTGGCCGACGAAACAGGAAACCACGCAGACGGCGATAGCCGTGTTCGTGTTCACGCTGGTGATGTCCGTGTTCTTCTGGCTGCTCGACTCGGGTCTGTTGTGGCTGACCCGCAAGCTGGTCGGTTAGACCAGCTTTTGCAAGACTTAAAAGGAAATACGTCAGTGTCCTTACGCTGGTACATCGTTCACGCCTATTCGAATTTCGAACACAAGGTGAAGTCCTCGCTGGAGGAACGCATCGAGCGCATGGGCTTGCAGGACAAGTTTGGCGAGATCCTGGTTCCGACCGAGGAAGTGGTCGAAATGAAAGAGGGGCAGAAGCGGCGCAGTGAGCGCAAGTTCTTCCCCGGCTACGTTCTCGTGCAAATGGACATGGATGACGAGACCTGGCACCTCGTTAAAGAAGTGCCGAAGGTGCTCGGTTTTATCGGCGGGTCGAGCGATCGACCTGCGCCGATTTCGGATAAAGAAGCAGATCAGATTCTGGAGCGCGTCAAGGAAGGCGTCGATAAGCCGCGGCCGAAGGTACTGTTCGAGCCCGGTGAGGTCGTACGTGTTCTTGACGGGCCATTCAACGATTTCTCCGGAGTTGTTGAGTCGGTGAATTACGAGAAGAGCCGCCTGCAGGTGGCTGTTCAAATTCTCGGTCGGTCTACGCCGGTTGAGCTCGACTTCGGACAAGTCGAAAAAGGTTAGTAGGAGCGCTGCTTGCAGCGCGAAACAACAGACGAGGAGCCTGAGTAAGGCGTTTGAACTCGAGAGGAAAATACGATGGCTAAGAAGGTAGCTAGCTACATCAAGCTACAGGTCCCTGCGGGCCAGGCTAACCCGTCTCCACCTGTTGGCCCGGCTTTGGGTCAGCATGGCGTCAACATCATGGAGTTTTGCAAGTCTTTTAATGCAGAGACCCAGGGTACTGAGCCGGGTTTGCCGATTCCGGTGATCATTACGGTCTACAGCGACCGTAGCTTCACCTTCATTACCAAGACCCCGCCAGCAGCAGTGCTATTGCGCAAGGCCGCCGGTGTGAAAAAGGGTTCGGGAACACCGAATACCGACAAGGTTGGCAAGGTTAATCGTGCGCAGCTCGAAGAGATCGCGACAACGAAAATGCCGGACCTGACTGCCGCTGACATGGATGCAGCCGTTCGTACCGTCGCAGGCACGGCGCGCAGCATGGGAATCGAGACCGAGGGAGTGAAGTAATGGCCGAAAGCAAACGTAGAAAGGCCGCTCACGAGAAGCTCGAAGTCGGGAAAGCCTACGATATTAACGAAGCCCTGGACCTCGTGAAGGAGCTGGCAACAGCCAAGTTCCCCGAGAGCATTGATGTGTCGGTGAACCTCGGCGTGGATCCGCGTAAGTCGGACCAGGTTGTACGTGGCTCGACAGTTCTGCCAAACGGTACGGGAAAAACAGTTCGTGTCGCAGTATTTGCCCAGGGCGAGAACGCCGACAAGGCAACCGCAGCCGGTGCTGACATCGTAGGGTTCGAAGACCTTGCAGAGACTGTCAAAGCAGGCGACTTGAACTTCGACGTCGTCATTGCGACCCCCGATGCGATGCGTGTCGTTGGTCAGCTGGGCCAGATTCTTGGCCCGCGCGGCCTTATGCCGAACCCGAAGGTTGGCACGGTAACCGCAGACGTGGAAACCGCTGTGAAGAACGCCAAAGCCGGACAGGTTCGTTATCGAACCGACAAAGCGGGCATCATTCATTGCCCTATCGGACGTGCAGATTTTGAAGTGCCGGCATTGAAAGAGAACCTGGAAATGCTGCTGGCTGACCTCAGGAAGGGCAAGCCTGCATCGGCCAAGGGCGCGTTCTTCATGAAGTTGACGGTCTCATCGACAATGGGTCCGGGCATTTCTGTAGATCGGGCGACGATAGACGCCTGATCCGAAAGTATTTGTGGCGTGACCTTCGGGTGGCGCTGTAATAGCCGCAAGGATGCGGCGATCGTCGAAGACCACAGGCGATCGTGTTGGTTCACGGTCTTAATTACCGCCTGTGTAGATGGAGAAACCTGAGTCAGATTTACTGGCAACGGTTGCCATCCGACAAGAGAACGGATGTTCTCAAATTGGTGGGTGAGAAAGTTTCACCTGTGTTGTAACCGTAGGCCAGGAGTAAATAATGGCACTGAGACTCGAAGACAAAAAACAACTTGTCAAAGAGGTGAACGCGGTTGCGGGCGAATCTGTGACGGCTGTTGCAGCCGAATACAGAGGCTTGTCTGTTGCAGAAATGACGGAATTGCGCAAAGAAGCGCGCAATGCCGGCGTGTACATGCGTGTGGTTAAAAACACGCTGGCTCGCCGCGCCGTCGTAGGCACTGACTTTGAGTGTATGCAAGAAACGCTCAAAGGGCCGATTCTGCTCGCGTTTGCAAAAGACGATCCAGGTGCCGCTGCCAGGGTCATCAAGGACTTCGCCAAGGGGCATGACGCTCTGCAGGCGGTCTCGCTATCAGCCGGTGGGCAATTGTTGCCAGCGACCGATCTGAACAGGTTGGCAGATCTGCCAACTCTGGATCAGGCGCGCGCAATGCTGCTCGGCGTAATGATTGCACCGATGTCCAAACTGGTACGCACGTTGGCCGAACCTTCTGGAATGCTTGCACGCACATTGAATGCGCGCGGCAGTCAGGAAGCGGCCTGATACGGATCAAAAATATTCCCTGACTCAGGAAATGTAATTTTAAAGGAAATACTGAAATGGCACTGTCAAACGAAGATCTGCTCAAAGAACTGAGCGCAAAGCCAATTATGGAAGTTGTTGAACTCGTCAAGATGCTTGAAGACGAGTGGGGCGTATCAGCAGCAGCACCCGTTGCTGTAGCTGCGGGTCCTGCAGGCGGTGACGCTGGTGAAGCCGAGGTTGAGAAGACTGAATTCGACGTCGTTCTCACCGGATTTGGTCAAGCGAAAGTTGGCGTCATCAAGGCTGTCCGCACGCTCACGGGCCTCGGCCTGAAAGAAGCCAAGGACGCGGTCGAAGGCACACCGTCAACGATCAAAGAAGGCGTTAGCAAAGACGAAGCAGAAGAAGTCAAAAAGCAGCTTGAAGAAGCTGGCGGTAGCGTTGAGCTCAAGTAAAGAGCTGCGCCCGCATTGAATATTCTGCTTTCGAGCACGAACGGAGTGTCCTGTAGGAGCGGCTTTAGCCGCGAATTCTGTGGGGTGCATCGCACAAGTCGGGCAAACAGCCAGTCGAATTTCGGCTGGCTGCTTGCGCGCATCTGTAATTAAGGAAGGTATTCTCGAATGGCCTATTCATTCACTGAGAAAAAACGCATTCGCAAGAACTTTGGTAAGCGTCCGACGATCCTGGACGTTCCTTACCTGTTGTCGATTCAGGTCGACTCCTACAAGAAGTTCCTGCAAACGGACAAATCGATTGAAGAGCGCGCTGACCGTGGTCTGCATGCGGCGTTTCAGTCGGTATTTCCGATCGTCAGCTATTCGGGCAATGCTGCGCTCGAGTACGTGAGTTATCGCCTCGGCGAGCCCGTGTTCGATGTCAAGGAATGCCAGATGCGCGGGCTGACCTATGCGGCTCCGATTCGCGTCAACGTTCGCCTTGTCATATATGACAAGGAAGCCTCGGGTACTCCGAAGCCTGTTAAGGACATTCGCGAGCAGGAGGTTTATCTCGGCGAAATGCCCCTGATGACCGACCACGGTACGTTCGTTATTAACGGTACCGAACGCGTCATCGTGTCACAGCTGCACCGTTCGCCTGGCGTGTTCTTCGATCACGACAAAGGCAAGACGCACAGCTCTGGTAAGTTGCTGTTTTCAGCAAGAATTATTCCGTATCGTGGCTCCTGGCTCGACTTCGAATTCGATCCCAAGGACGCGTTGTTCGCGCGCATTGACCGACGTCGCAAGCTGCCGGTAACAATCATTCTTCGCGCCCTGGAAATGACCAATGAAGAGATGCTTGATCTCTTCTTTGACACCAACGAATTCTATCTTTCCGAAAAGGAAATCAAGATGGAGCTCGTGCCTGATCGCCTGCGTGGCGAGACGGCGACATTCGACATCAAGCTCGGTCGCAAGTTGATTGTTGAAGAGGGCCGTCGCATCACCGCCAAGCACGTCCGCGACATGAACAAGTCAACGGTCGGCAAGCTCGCGGTACCTGCCGAGTATCTCGAGGGCAAGATTCTTGCTCACGATATTGTCGATACAGAGACCGGAGAGCTGCTTGCGGCTGCAAATGCCGCGCTGACGCCGGAGCTCGTTGAGGCGCTCATTACGGGCGGCATCGAGACGATTCGCACGTTGTTCGTCAACGATCTGGATCGTGGGGCATTCATTTCGAATACGCTCAACATCGATCCATCCACCACTCGCCTCGAAGCGTTGGTAGAAATTTATCGCATGATGCGTCCGGGTGAGCCGCCGACCAAAGAAGCGGCCGAAAACCTCTTTCAGAACCTGTTCTTTAACCCGGACCGCTACGATCTTTCAGACGTAGGCCGTATGAAATTTAACCGCCGTGTCGGTCGTGACCACTCGGACGGTGGTGGTGTTCTTGAGAAAAGCGACATTCTCGCTGTTCTGCAGACTTTGATCGACATCCGCAACGGCTACGGAAACGTTGACGATATTGATCACCTCGGTAACCGTCGCGTAAGAAGCGTTGGAGAAATGGCGGAGAATGCCTTCCGCGTCGGACTCGTTCGCGTTGAGCGTGCCGTTAAGGAACGCCTGACCCAGGCAGAGACCGAAGGGCTGATGCCGCAAGAAATGATTAACGCCAAGCCGGTAGCGGCTGCCGTTAAGGAATTCTTCGGCTCGAGCCAGTTGTCGCAGTTCATGGATCAGAACAATCCGCTGTCAGAAGTGACCCACAAACGCCGCGTTTCGGCGCTTGGGCCGGGTGGCCTGACGCGCGAGCGTGCAGGCTTTGAGGTTCGCGACGTTCATCCGACACACTATGGCCGCGTTTGCCCGATTGAGACGCCTGAAGGCCCGAACATCGGCCTGATTAATTCGCTCGCTGTGTATGCACGGACGAATGAGTACGGTTTCCTTGAGACGCCGTATCGGAAAGTCACGAATGGCAAGGCGACGGCGGACATTGAGTATTTGTCGGCAATCGAGGAAAGCCAGTACGTTATTGCCCAGGGGAACTCAGATCTGGACAAAAACGGGAAATTCCTCGAGGACCTGGTTGCCGTGCGTCACAAGAATGAGTCTTCGCTGTCCGGACCGGGCGACGTTGATTACATGGACGTCAGTCCGCGCCAGATCGTATCGGTCGCCGCCTCGCTGATACCGTTCCTTGAGCACGATGATGCGAACCGCGCACTGATGGGCTCGAACATGCAACGCCAGGCTGTGCCGACGCTGCGTGCAGAGGCTCCGTTGGTCGGTACCGGTATGGAGCGCGCTGTTGCGATCGACTCGGGTGTTACGGTCGTGGCACGTCGCGGCGGCATCGTCGATTCGGTTGATGCATCTCGTATCGTAGTCCGCGTCAACGATGACGAGACCAGTGCAGTCGAGGCTGGTGTCGATATCTACAACCTGACGAAATACACGCGCTCGAATCAGAACACCTGCATAAACCAACGTCCACTAGCCAAGGCTGGCGACTTAATTTCAGGTGGAGACGTCCTCGCGGACGGACCGTCGACAGACATGGGTGAGCTTGCACTCGGTCAGAACCTGCTCGTCGCGTTCATGCCTTGGAACGGCTACAACTTCGAGGATTCAATCCTGATCTCGGAGCGAGTCGTCAAGGAAGACCGTTTCACGACGATTCACATCGAAGAACTGCAATGTGTTGCCCGCGATACGAAGCTCGGACCGGAAGACATCACATCGGATATTCCGAACGTTGGTGATGCCGCGCTGGCCAAGCTTGATGAGTCGGGTATTGCGTTTATCGGCGCTGAAGTCAACGCGGGCGATATTCTCGTCGGCAAAGTCACGCCGAAGGGCGAGACGCAGTTGACGCCGGAAGAGAAACTCCTGAGAGCCATTTTCGGTGAGAAAGCCTCGGACGTGAAAGACACGTCGCTGCGCGTTCCGCCGGGTATGGACGGTACGGTTATTGACGTGCGCGTGTTCACGCGTGATGGCGTCGAGAAAGACCTGCGTGCCCTGTCGATCGAAAAGTCCGAACTCGAGAGTGTTCGCAAGGACCTCGACGACACGCTGCGTATTCTCGAAGAGGATATTTACGAGCGCGTCGAACGCATGCTAACGAACAAGATTGCGCAGGGTGGTCCGAACAAACTCAAGTCCGGATCAAAGATCACAAAGGCCTACCTCGACGAGGTGCCGCGTGAGCAGTGGTTCGAGATTCGTCTCAAGAACGACGATGCGAACGAGCAGTTGCAAAACGCATTTGAACGACTGAATGCGCAGCGCGAAGAGTTCGATCGACGCTTCGAAGGGAAGAAAGCGAAGATCACCGCTGGTGATGACCTTGCACCGGGCGTCCTGAAGATGGTCAAAGTTTATCTGGCCGTTAAACGCAGGATTCAGCCGGGCGACAAGATGGCCGGTCGTCACGGAAACAAGGGTGTGATCTCGACGATCGTTCCGATTGAGGATATGCCGTACCTCGCTGATGGCACACCAATCGATATCGTTCTCAATCCGCTTGGCGTACCGTCGCGAATGAACGTTGGTCAGGTGCTGGAGACTCATCTTGGCTGGGCTGCGAAAGGGCTCGGCAAGAAGATCGACCGTATGCTGAAGGCACAGGAATCAGTTACCAAGATTCGCCAGTTCCTCGAGCAGGTTTATAACACGACCGGTGGTCGCATCGAAGACATCAAGTCGTTCAGTGATGCAGAAGTCCTCGAGCTGGCAGGAAATCTCACCAATGGTGTACCGACAGCGACGCCTGTCTTTGACGGTGCGGCCGAGTCCGAGATCAAAGGCCTGCTGCAGCTTGCAGACCTCGCCGATACCGGCCAGTCACGTCTCAGTGACGGCCGTACGGGTGAAGAGTTCGATCGCGATATCACGGTTGGTTACATGTACATGCTCAAGCTCAACCACCTTGTGGACGACAAGATGCATGCACGCTCGACCGGACCGTACAGCCTGGTCACGCAACAGCCGCTGGGTGGTAAGGCACAGTTCGGTGGTCAGCGCTTCGGTGAGATGGAGGTCTGGGCGCTCGAAGCCTATGGCGCCGCCTACACCTTGCAGGAAATGCTAACGGTCAAGTCGGACGACGTGCAGGGACGAACCAAGATGTACAAGAACATCGTCGACGGTGAACATGAAATGGATGCCGGCATGCCGGAATCGTTCAATGTGCTTGTGAAGGAGATTCGATCTCTGGGCATCAACATTGAGCTGGAGACTGACTAATGAAAGATCTCTTAAAACTATTTAAGTACCAGAACCCGGTTGACGACTTCGAAGCAATCCGGATTGGCCTGGCGTCGCCCGATATGGTGCGCTCCTGGTCATTCGGTGAAGTAAAAAAGCCGGAGACGATCAACTATCGTACGTTCAAACCGGAACGTGATGGTCTGTTCTGCGCGAAGATCTTTGGGCCGGTCAAGGACTACGAGTGTCTTTGCGGCAAATACAAGCGATTGAAGCACCGCGGCGTCGTCTGCGAAAAGTGTGGCGTCGAGGTTACGCAGACGAAGGTTCGCCGTGAACGCATGGCGCACATCGAGCTCGCCAGCCCGGTCGCGCACATCTGGTTCCTGAAATCGCTGCCATCTCGTATTGGTCTCATGCTCGACATGACGCTTCGCGAGATCGAGCGTGTGCTGTACTTCGAGGCATTTGTTGTCGTCGAACCCGGCATGACCGAGCTTGAGCGTGGCCAGCTGTTGACGGACGAGATGTACCTTGATGCGCTCGAGCAATATGGCGACGAGTTCGATGCACGCATGGGCGCCGAAGCCGTTCGCGAGATGCTCATGACGATCGACTTGCAGCGCGAAGTCCTGCAGGTTCGCGAGGACATGGGTGCGACGCGCTCGGAAACGAAGATCAAACGCCTTTCGAAGCGCCTGAAGCTGGTCGAGTCGTTCATCGAATCAGGCAACAAGCCTGAGTGGATGGTATTGACGGTTCTTCCGGTTCTGCCGCCCGATCTGCGTCCGCTCGTGCCACTGGACGGCGGCCGTTTCGCGACGTCAGATCTCAACGACCTGTATCGCCGCGTCATCAACCGCAATAATCGCCTGCGCCGCCTTCTGGAACTCAACGCACCCGATATAATCGTCCGCAATGAGAAGCGCATGCTGCAGGAGTCGGTTGACGCGCTGCTCGACAACGGTCGTCGCGGTCGCGCAATCACAGGTACAAACAAGCGTCCGCTGAAATCGCTGGCGGACATGATCAAGGGCAAGCAGGGTCGTTTCCGCCAGAACCTGCTCGGCAAGCGTGTCGACTACTCCGGTCGCTCGGTGATTGTAGTAGGACCTACGCTCAAGCTGCATCAGTGTGGTCTGCCAAAGAAGATGGCTCTGGAGTTGTTCAAGCCGTTCATCTTCTCGAAGCTGCAACTGCGTGGCGAAGCGACAACAATCAAGGCAGCCAAGCGCCTCGTCGAGCGCGAAGGACCGGAAGTCTGGGATATTCTCGAAGAGGTTATTCGTGAGCACCCGGTAATGCTTAACCGTGCGCCGACACTGCATCGCCTCGGGATCCAGGCCTTTGAGCCTGTGCTGATCGAGGGCAAGGCTATTCAGCTGCACCCGCTCGTTTGTACGGCTTTTAATGCTGACTTCGACGGTGATCAGATGGCAGTACACGTACCGCTGTCGATCGAGGCGCAGCTCGAGACTCGCGCCCTGATGATGTCGTCGAACAACATTCTGTCGCCGGCGAATGGTGATCCGATCATCGTACCGTCGCAGGACGTCGTTCTCGGTCTCTATTACATGACGCGTACACGCGTGAATGCAAACGGTGAGGGCATGATGTTCTCGGGCATCGACGAAGCTCGCCGAGCATTCGAAAACGGCGCTGCCGATCTGCAGGCAATGGTCAAAGTTCGCGTACCAACATTCGAGGCCGAAGAAGAGGGCGGCGAGCCCGTTGCGATCAGAAAGATCGTAGAGACCACGGTTGGCCGCGCTCTGTTGTCAGAAATCCTGCCGGACGGTCTGGATTTCGAGCTCGTTAACAGGGCAATGTCGAAGAAAGCCATCTCGAATACGATCAATGTGTGTTACCGAAACCTCGGACTCAAGAAGACGGTCGTATTCGCTGATCGCCTGATGTACACCGGGTTCCGTTTCGCGACGATGGCCGGCATCTCGATCGGCGTTAACGACATGGTCGTGCCTGAGAGCAAAGGCGATATCCTGGCCGTTGCTGAAGCAGAGGTTAAGGAGATTCAGGACCAGTATGCGTCGGGTCTTGTGACTGACGGCGAGCGCTATAACAAGGTTGTCGATATCTGGTCCCGCACCAATGACCAGATTGCCAAAGCCATGATGGACAAGCTCGGCACGGAATCAGTGAAGAACTCCGCTGGTAAGAAGGTTGAGCAGGAATCGTTCAACTCAATCTATATGATGGCTGACTCTGGTGCTCGTGGTTCTGCGGCGCAGATCAGGCAGCTCGCCGGCATGCGTGGACTGATGGCCAAGCCGGACGGCTCGATCATCGAGACGCCGATCACGGCGAACTTCCGCGAAGGTCTCGACGTAGCGCAGTACTTCATCTCAACTCACGGTGCTCGTAAGGGCCTGGCTGACACGGCGCTGAAGACAGCTAACTCGGGTTACCTCACACGTCGTCTGGTCGACGTCGCGCAGGATCTTGTTGTGACAGAGGTTGATTGCGAAACCAAGAAGGGTGTCGCGATGTCACCGCTCGTTGAGGGTGGCGATATCGTCGAACCTCTCAGGGAGCGAGTTTTGGGTCGTGTGCTGGCTGAGGCCGTACTGATTCCGGGCAGCGACAAGGTTGCGTTCGACGCGGGCACGATGCTCGACGAAGAAGCTGTTGCGACACTCGAAGAGTTGTCGATTGACCACGTGTGGGTTCGGTCGCCAATTACCTGCGAAATTCGCTACGGTGTTTGCTCGCAGTGCTATGGGCGAGATCTTGCACGTGGCAATCGCATCAACATCGGTGAAGCTGTTGGCGTTATTGCAGCTCAGTCGATTGGCGAGCCGGGCACGCAGCTGACGATGCGTACCTTCCACATTGGTGGTGCGGCATCACGTTCAGCAGCAGTCAACAGTATCGAAATCAAGTCCAACGGCAACGCGAAGCTGGTCAATATCAAGACCGTCGCGCACCACAAGGGTTATCTTGTTGCTGTGTCCCGATCCGGTGAAGTCTCGATTACCAATGATATGGGCCGTGAGCGTGAGCGTTACAAAGTGCCTTATGGTGCAACGATCACGATCGAGGACGGGGCCAAGGTCAAACAGGGCCAGGTTGTCGCTAATTGGGACCCGCATACTCACCCGGTTGTCACCGAGGTTGCAGGTAAGCTCAAATTCGAGGACTTTCTCGATGGAGTTACCGTTGCCGAGCAGGTGGATGAGTTTACCGGCCTGACCAGTATCGTCGTACTCGATCCGAAGAGTCGCGGTGGCAGTGGCAAGGACTTGCGACCCGTCGCACGCCTCGTCAATGATAATGGTGAGGACATTTTCTTCGCCAACACTGAGATTCCGGCAGTCTATGCGCTGCCCGCCGGCGCCATCATCTCGATGGCGGACGGTGCCAAGGTCGCAGTCGGCGATGTTATTGCTCGTATCCCGCAAGCGTCATCGAAGACTCGCGATATTACGGGTGGTCTGCCGCGTGTTGCCGACCTGTTCGAGGCTCGCAAGCCGAAAGAGCCGGCAATCATGGCCGAGCACACCGGAACGGTCAGCTTCGGTAAGGAAACCAAGGGCAAACGTCGTCTCGTGATTACTGATGACACGGGCGAGAGTCATGAGGAGTTGATTCCGAAGTGGCGTCACCTCAACGTGTTCGAAGGTGAGCAGGTTGTTCAGGGTGAGACTATTGCTGACGGCGAGCCGAATCCGCATGACATTCTTCGCCTGCAAGGCGTTGAAAACCTTTCTGATTATCTCGTACGCGAGATTCAGGATGTGTATCGCTTGCAGGGTGTCAAGATCAATGACAAGCACATCGAGGTGATCATTCGACAGATGTTGCGCAAGGTTATTGTTGCAACGCCGGGTGAAAGCAACTACCTCCGGGGCGAGCAGATTGATAAGGCTCGGTTCTTCGAAGAGGAAGAGCAATTGCTGGCACAGGGCAAAACACCGCTCACTATCGATCCGATTCTGTTGGGCATCACGAAGGCGTCGCTGGCAACCGAGTCGTTCATTTCTGCGGCATCGTTCCAGGAGACGACCCGGGTTCTGACCGAGGCCGCGGTACGCGGCTTGCGCGACGATCTTCGCGGCTTGAAGGAAAATGTCATCGTTGGTCGACTGATTCCGGCAGGTACCGGTTTCGCGCACCACGCCGAACGTCGGCGTACGCGTGAGCAGGATCTTGCCGACCAGCTCAAGGAGCTTGATATAGCGGCTGAGCAAGCCGCCGCTGAGGCAGCTGCGGGAGACGCAGGCGAAAATGCCGAGGTGTCGCTTGAGGAAGCGCTGCAGAAGGAAGCCGATGAGGCGACCAAGGGTAGCGAAGAAGCGACTACAGACGCTTAAAAAACAAGGGTTTGGGAGAAGCCTGCAGCCTTGCTTGACAGCTTGCTGCAGGCGTCACTACAATGCCCGCCCTTAAGCTCAGGGCCCGCCTTAAACGGGCCCTGATTTTTCAGGGGCGTGTAGGAGGGCCTTTAGGCCCGAATGCAGAAAAAAACACAAACGAATCAATAGTTTGTGTTTTCGCCCAAAAACCCGACATCTGAACCGGATGACGTTCAGCGGTCGGGTGCGCGCGTTTTTTAGCGCACATATTTGGATTAACGAGAATAAAAGAGGGCCCCATGGCCACAGTGAATCAGCTAGTTCGCAACCCACGCGCGACGAAGCGTGCAAAAAGTACGGTACCGGCGCTGGAAGCCAGCCCGCAGAAACGTGGCGTATGCACACGCGTTTACACAACGACGCCCAAAAAGCCGAACTCGGCCATGCGGAAAGTCGCTCGTGTTCGCCTGACAAACGGTTTTGAAGTCACGTCGTATATCGGCGGTGAAGGCCACAACCTGCAGGAGCACTCAGTTGTGCTGATTCGTGGTGGTCGTGTGAAGGACCTGCCGGGTGTTCGCTACCACACAGTGCGCGGAACACTCGATTGCGCAGGTGTACCCGATCGTCGTCAAGGCCGCTCCAAGTACGGAACGAAGCGTCCGAAGTCTTAATAACAATTGTAGGAGCGGCTTCAGCCGCGACTAGATATAGAGAAATATCAAATGTCCAGAAGATCACAGGCACCAAAAAGAACGATTTTGCCCGACCCGAAATACGGCAGTGAATTGCTTGCCAAGTTCATGAACATGATCATGAATGACGGTAAGAAATCCGTCGCTGAGCGCATCATTTATGGTGCACTTGACCGTATTTCGGACCGAGAGACGAAGTCAGATGACAAGGCGCTCGAATTGCTCGAAACGGCACTCGAGAACGTCAAGCCCGTGGTCGAAGTGAAGTCCCGCCGCGTCGGTGGTGCAACGTACCAGGTGCCTGTTGAAGTGCGCCCGGCACGTCGCCAAACACTGGCCATGCGCTGGGTTATCGATGCTGCGCGTAAACGCGGCGAGAAGTCGATGGCGCATCGCCTCGCGCACGAGTTGCTTGAGGCTGCCGAGAACCGCGGCACGGCTGTCAAAAAGAAAGAAGACACGCATCGCATGGCAGAGGCTAATAAGGCCTTCTCCCACTACCGCTGGTAACCGGTCGAGTCGACCAGGAAAACCAGGATCTTGTCGTGGCCCGCACAACCCCTATCGAGCGCTATCGCAATATTGGCATCATGGCCCATATTGATGCTGGCAAGACCACGACAACTGAACGTGTGCTGTTCTATACCGGTGTCTCTCACAAGATAGGCGAGGTGCATGACGGCGCAGCTGTCATGGACTGGATGGAGCAGGAACAGGAGCGCGGCATCACGATTACGTCGGCTGCGACAACCTGCTTCTGGAGTGGCATGGACAAGCAGTACGACGAGCACCGTGTCAACATCATTGATACCCCGGGCCATGTCGATTTCACGATTGAAGTCGAGCGCAGCCTGCGCGTGCTGGACGGCGCGGTAACCGTGCTGTGCTCGGTTGGTGGCGTGGAGCCACAGACAGAGACAGTCTGGCGCCAGGGCAACAAATACAATGTGCCGCGCATGATCTTCGTTAACAAGATGGATCGTGCGGGCGCAGATTTCCTGCGCGTTGTTGAACAGGCACACGAGCGTCTCGGCGCTAATACTGTCCCGATTCAGCTGCCAATTGGAGCTGAGGAAAAATTCGTAGGCATCATTGATCTGATCGGGATGCGGGCGATCTACTGGGATGAGAGCAACATGGGTACGACCTATGAGGCCCGCGATATTCCGGATGAGCTGCGTGCCGAGGCCGAGGTCTGGCGCGAGAAGATGGTCGAAGCCGCGGCGGAAGGCGACGAAGAGCTGCTCAAAAAGTTTATTGAGAACGGCAAACTTGAGCCCAAAGAGATTCGCCGTGGTCTGCGTGAACGCACGCTGGCTGGAGAGATCGTCGTTGCGATGTGCGGCTCGGCCTTCAAGAACAAGGGCGTGCAGGCGATGCTCGATGCGGTTATCGACTACATGCCGTCACCGGTTGATGTGCCTGCGATCAAGGGCATCAATGAGGACGACTCGGAAGGCGAGCGCCACGCGGATGACACGGAGCCGTTCGCAGCGCTGGCATTCAAGATCGCGACGGATCCGTTCGTCGGCAACCTGACGTTCTTCCGCGTTTATTCGGGCGTGCTGAACTCGGGTGATACGATCCTGAACCCGATTAAGAGCAGGAAAGAACGTATCGGGCGCATCTTGCAGATGCACTCGAACGACCGTAAGGAAATCAAGGAGGTTTTCGCTGGAGACATTGCGGCAGCTGTTGGCCTCAAGGACGTGACAACCGGAGACACGCTTTGCGACCTCAAGCAGCCGATTATGCTTGAGCGCATGGAGTTTCCGGAGCCGGTTATTTCCGTGGCCGTCGAGCCGAAGACCAAGATTGACCAGGAGAAGATGGGCACCGCCCTGCAGAAACTGGCCAAAGAAGACCCGTCATTTCGCGTCCACACAGACGAGGAATCGAGTCAGACGATCATTTCGGGAATGGGTGAGCTGCATCTCGATATTATCGTCGATCGCATGAAACGCGAGTTCAATGTGGTGGCGAATGTCGGTAAGCCGCAGGTGGCTTACCGGGAGACGATTCGTAAATCCGTAAAACAGGAAAGCAAGTTCGTCAGGCAGACCGGTGGACGCGGCCAGTATGGTCATGTTTTTCTGCGCATCGAACCGGCGGAGTCTGGTTCCGGCTACGAATTCGAGAATGCGATTGTTGGCGGTGTTGTACCGAAGGAATATATCGGTGCCGTCAACAAAGGTGTAAAAGAGCAGATGGAAAATGGTGTTGTCGCTGGTTTCCCGGTAGTCGACTGCAAGGTAACGCTGTACGACGGCTCGTATCACGACGTCGATTCGAGCGAGATTGCATTTAAGATCGCCGGTTCCATGGGTTTCAGGGACGGCGCCCTCAAAGCAAGCCCGGTGTTACTCGAGCCGATCATGAAGGTCGAGGTTGTAACACCCGAAGATTACATGGGTGACGTGATGGGTGATCTCAATCGCCGTCGTGGTTTGCCCAAGGGCATGGATGACTCGCCGTCAGGCAAAGTCATTCGTGCAGAGGTTCCGCTGGCCGAGATGTTCGGCTATGCAACGGACTTGCGCTCAATGAGCCAGGGCCGCGCGGTGTACTCGATGGAATTCGAGAAATATTCAGAAGTGCCACAAAACGTGGCTGACACAGTAATGAAAAGAGCGAGTTAGCATCGTAGGAGCGGCTTGAGCCGCGACAACTAAAGTTAGGAATCGCAGAGATGTCTAAACAGAAATTTGAGAGAACAAAGCCGCACGTAAACGTGGGCACGATTGGTCACGTTGACCATGGCAAGACGACGCTGACCGCTGCCCTGACGAAAGTCATGGCGGAGAAGCACGGTGGTGAGGTATCGGCGTATGACCAGATCGATAACGCACCCGAAGAGCGCGAGCGTGGCATTACGATTGCTACGGCACACGTAGAGTATGAGACGGACAATCGTCACTACGCTCACGTTGACTGCCCGGGACACGCGGACTACGTGAAGAACATGATCACGGGCGCGGCGCAGATGGATGGCGCGATCCTGGTGGTGAGTGCGGCTGACGGGCCGATGCCGCAGACGCGCGAGCACATTCTGCTGGCCCGCCAGGTAGGCGTGCCGTACATCGTGGTGTACCTGAACAAGGCCGACCAGGTTGATGACGACGAGTTGCTGGAACTGGTGGAGATGGAAGTTCGAGATCTTCTGTCGACCTACGAGTTCCCGGGTGACGACACACCGATCATTACCGGTTCAGCGACAATGGCCTTTGAAGGCGATGAGTCGGACATTGGCGTGCCGTCGGTGATCAAACTGGTTGAGGCGATGGACAGTTACATTCCGATGCCTGAACGTGCGATAGACGGTGATTTTTTGATGCCGGTTGAGGACGTATTCTCAATCTCGGGTCGTGGCACGGTGGTGACGGGTCGTATTGAGCGAGGCGTTGTTAACATTGGCGACGAGATCGAGATCGTTGGTATCAAGGACACGGCGAAGAGCACCTGTACGGGTGTCGAGGTGTTCAGGAAGCTGCTGGACGAGGGCCGAGCCGGCGACAACGTGGGCGTATTGCTGCGTGGCACGAAGCGCGAAGAGGTTGAGCGAGGCCAGGTTCT
>WTCH01000295.1 GCA_013138675.1 Woeseiaceae bacterium
AAATGAAAATGATCACTGCGATCATCAAGCCGTTCAAACTCGATGACGTCCGCCAGGCCGTCGCCGATATAGGCATCCAGGGCATTACGGTTACCGAGGTCAAGGGCTTTGGACGCCAGCGGGGACACACAGAGCTGTACCGCGGCGCCGAATACGTCGTCGACTTCCTGCCGAAGGCGAAAATCGAACTGGCCGTCGACGATGCAGTCACGGAACAGGTCGTCGAGGCTATCGCCAACACAGCACGGACGGGGAAAATCGGAGACGGCAAAATTTTTGTCTCCGAGATATCCGAAGCCATTCGCATTCGCACCGGTGAAACCGGCGCCGAAGCAGTTTGATTACACGAATAAGCGGAGGAAATTCTCGTGGATGATTTAGCAACCGTAGCGGGGCAGGTCACTGAGCTGGCTTATGCCCTTGATACTTTTTACTTCCTGGTCTGTGGTGCCCTGGTCATGTGGATGGCTGCCGGGTTCACGATGCTGGAAGCTGGCCTCGTTCGTGCAAAAAACACGGCCGAGATTCTTACCAAAAACGTCGGTCTATACTCAATCGCCTGCATCATGTACATGCTTGTGGGCTACACCATCATGTACCCGGGTGAGGACTATGTCGGTGGCTTCTTTCAGCTCGGAGGTGGCCTGCTTGGCAAGGGCGATAATGAGGTCGCGGACGTTCTGGCAGGTGACGCGTACTACTCGAACCTGTCCGACTTCTTCTTCCAGGTCGTATTCGTCGCAACTGCAATGTCCATTGTGTCCGGTGCGGTTGCCGAGCGCATGAAGCTCTGGTCGTTTTTCGCATTTGCGGTTGTCCTGACAGGGTTTATTTATCCGATGCAGGGCTTCTGGAAATGGGGCGGCGGCTTCCTGAACGAAATGGGCTTTCTCGATTTCGCGGGCTCGGGTGTCGTGCATCTTTGCGGTGCGGCAGCCGCACTTGCTGGCGTATTGTTACTCGGTGCCCGAAAAGGCAAATACGGCACCAAGGGACAGATCAATGCCATTCCGGGTTGTAATTTGCCGCTGGCAACGCTCGGCACCCTGATTCTGTGGCTTGGCTGGTTCGGCTTTAACGGCGGTTCGGAACTCAAGGTATCAGACGTTGGTGAGGCGAATGCCGTCGCGCTCGTGTTCGTCAACACCAACATGGCGGCCGCCGGCGGCCTGGTCTTCGCATTGCTCCTGTCACGATTCTGGTTTGGCAAGGCCGACCTGACCATGGCGCTTAACGGTGCATTGGCCGGACTCGTTTCAATCACGGCCGAACCACTGACGCCGACGCCGCTGGCCGCAACAATGATCGGTGCTGTCGGCGGCCTGCTGGTCGTTGGCTCGATCATTACGCTCGACAAGCTGAAGATCGATGACCCGGTCGGTGCCATATCAGTTCACGGCGTTGTCGGTATGTGGGGCTTGCTGGCGGTTTGCTTTACCAATCCCGATGCCAAACTCGGCGTACAGCTTATCGGACTCGTCACAATCTTCGCCTGGGTGTTCATCACGAGCTTCATAGTCTGGTATTTGCTCAAAAAGACCGTCGGTATCCGCGTCTCGGAAGAGGAAGAATACGAAGGCGTCGATATATCGGAATGCGGCCTCGAGGCCTACCCCGAGTTCACGACGGCCGAGTAAAGCATATGTAAAATTCCCCTCAAAGCAATACCTTGGCGGGCCTTAGGGCCCGCTTTTTTTGGTCATAAACTTGGTACAACCGCACAAATTTCGGTGTGACTGGTGTCACAACATATTGCTACTGTGCATGGTTTAATGCCTTATTGTTCAATCCGCGAAACGGAACATTTCGATGATGAAGTATCGGCTACCAATAACCATTGCCTGTGCTGCCCTGATGGCCAGCGGACTGGCCGTTGCCGGCGAGATCTACAAATGGACCGGCGAGGACGGCAACGTTCATTACGAAGATCGTCCTGTCGGTAAGACGGACATGGAGCACGTCGACGTCGTTTCCAGGAACACGGACAACACTGTGGTTCAGGCTCGTCTCGACGCCGACCGCGAAGCCAGAGCAGCGTCGCGCCAGGTCGCATCCGAAGCACCACCCAAGATGACCAGGGAAGAGATACGCGGCGAACAGCAGGCTCGCCAGGAGAAGTGCCAGCAGTACCGCTCCCAGCTCGAGTCCTTCCTGCGCTCACAACGTCTTTACAAAGAAGACAACGCCGGTGAGCGCGAGTACCTCAGCGAAGATGAGATCATGGCGGCACGTTCGCGCGTCGAGGGTCAGATTCGGGAATATTGCGGCGCTTAACAGCCCGCCGCGCTCCGGCACGGTACAATTCAGGCTCCTACATTGAGGAGCGTCTCGCTTGAGCGCAGCACCTGATTCCCCGGACAAAGGATCGCAGGCCTATTTGCCTGACTTTTGTGCTGCCAGCACGGTCTTTGTTGTCGTCCTGATCGCTGAACTCATTGCGATCCTGTTAACACTCGCTGCCCACACCGCTCCGAATCTGTTCCTCGTCGAACTCGCAAGAACGTCGCTGTTCGTGCAATGGCTCGCCATCCTGAGCTGCGGCGTCATGTGCCTGTTTCGCCCGTTCCTTGAAAGCGCCGGCACAACACGCGCCTTTGTTCTGAGCTTCCTGATTCTCGAGCTCGTCTGTCTCGTACTCGCCGAGCTATCGTTTCAGTTGTCGCTCGCTTTTCCGGACTTCATCGCGATTCATGAAGCCCATCATCTTTTTATTTTGCGGGCCTTTGCCATCAGCTCGATCGTCATCGCACTGGCCATGCGCTATCTGTATGTGTCCAGCGAGTGGCGTCGCAGCATCGTCCTGGAAGCACAAGCCCGCATCAGCGCATTGCAGGCCGTGATTCGGCCACATTTTTTGTTCAACAGCATGAACACCATCGCGTCACTGACACGCTCGGACCCGCGGCAAGCCGAGGAGGCGGTTGAGGACCTCTCGGATCTGCTGCGTGCCAATCTTGGCGGCTCAGGCGATCGCACCTCATTAAAAGAGGAGCTCGAAGTCGCGGCGATTTATCAACGTATCGAAAAACTTCGACTTGGTGATCGTCTCGCAGTGCGCTGGGACATCGCCGATCTGCCTATGCGTGCACTGATCCCGAGCCTGACGATTCAGCCGCTGCTCGAGAACGCCATCTACCACGGCATCGAACTGCTGCCCGATGGCGGGGAAGTGCTGGTCGCAGGACGGTGTGATGACAAGTACCTCGAGATCAGCATTTCGAATCCGGTCGCCACGGGCGAGAAGCGAGCAAAGGGTGGCAACCAGATGGCTCTCGCCAATATTCGCCAGCGATTTGAGTTGGCCTACGGCAGCCGCGCATCCGTCGACGTGGAGGACAGTGAGTCAGCCTACTCCGTGACGTTGCGATTCCCGCAAGAGAGCCGGACGTGAAAATCCTGATCGTCGACGACGAGAAGCCCGCGCGTGACCGGCTGCGGCAACTCGTAGACGATTTAGGCGACCACGAGGTTGTTGGCGAAGCCGCGAATGGGGAGGAAGCTATCGCGATTGCCGCAAAAGTCGCGCCCGAGATCGTTCTCCTGGACATTCGCATGCCCGGTGTCGACGGTATCGAAACCGCCCACCACCTCAATGCAATGCAGCAGCCACCAGCCGTCGTTTTTACAACGGCTTACGACGAATACGCCATAGACGCATTTGATGCCCGTGCTATCGGCTACGTTCTCAAACCGGTCAGGCGCGAACGCCTGCAGCGCGCGCTCGAACACGCGAGCCGCTTGAGTGGTCAGATGCTCAACGAACTGGTTGATGGCTCAGAACTCGAAAGCCAGCGCAACCACGTGTGTGCGCGCCTGCATGATGAGCTGCGCCTGATTCCGCTTGACGACATCCGCTTCTTCAGTGCCGACCAGAAATACGTGGTCGTACACCACGCCAACGGTGAAGACCTTATCGACGACTCACTCAAGTCGCTCGAGGATGAGTTCGCCAATCGCTTCGTGCGCATACACCGCGGCGCGCTGGTCGCGGTCGACATGATCGAGAAACTCGAGAAGACTGCCGACGGCAGGACGCTCGTCATGTTGCGCAACACCACCTCGGACAAGGACAATACCCCTGACGACGAGCTGGTCGTCAGCCGGCGTCACCTGGCGAACGTTCGCCGACGTCTTAAAGGAGGGTAGTCCGTCTTGAAAATTCGTATTGCAACGCGCAAGAGCGCATTAGCACTCTGGCAGGCAGAACACGTTGCCGACGCGCTCAACGCACTTCCCGAGGTCAACTCGGTCGACCTGGTGCCGCTGTCCACCCGCGGCGATGAAATCCTCGACAAAAGCCTGCAGAAAATCGGCGGCAAGGGCTTATTCATAAAAGAGCTTGAGGTCGCAATGCAGGTTGGCGAAGCTGATATCGCCGTACACTCGATGAAAGATGTGCCGGCTGACATGCCCGATGGCTTTTGCATCGCCGCTGTTCTTGAACGCGCGAACCATGCCGATGCGTTTGTCGGCCGCGACGGCTGTGTTCTCGACACGCTGCCCGAAGGCGCTCGCATCGGTAGTTCGAGCCTGCGGCGCCAGGCACAACTAAAACTCATGCGCCCCGACCTCAAGATTGAGCCGCTGCGCGGCAACGTCAATACCCGTTTGTCCAAGCTCGACAACGGCGACTTCGACGCGATCATTCTTGCAGCTGCGGGACTGGAGCGTCTTGGGCTGCAACATTACATCAGCCAGCAATTCACTCCCGACGAGATGCTTCCGGCTGCCGCCCAAGGTGTGATCGGTATCGAGTGTCTTGAGAACGATACTGAGCTAAGAGCCGTCCTCGAGCACCTGAATCACGCGCCGACGGGTCAAACCACGGCGGCAGAACGTGCAATAGCGAGAACTCTCGATGCCAGTTGCCAATCGCCGGTCGCAACACATGCGGTCATTGATGGCTCGGCAATGACGGTAACGGCGCTTGTTGCCATGCCGGACGGCAGTGAATCGATACGCGACTCCGTACAGGGTCCGGCTGTTGAGGCGGAACACCTCGGCGTTGAGCTCGCCAATCGACTGCTCGCGAGCGGCGCCGGTGAGTTACTCGCCGCTGTGACGGCATCCAATGGCTGACAAAGAACTCGCCGGCATCGGCGTGCTCGTCACCCGGCCAAAACACCAGGCCACCGACTTCGTCAGTGCCATTACGCAAAAGGGTGGTGTCGCCATAGAGCTCCCGGTGATGGAAGTCATTGCGCATGATACGGCCAAAATCGAACATGACGTCGCGAGCCTGCTTGAGGCGGATATCGCAATATTTGTAAGCGCAAACGCCGTACGCCTGGGCCTGGCCCACGCAGGTACTGCGAAAATTGCCGCTATCGGTCCGGCTACCGCAATTGCCATCCGGCGTCATGGCCGTGAAGTGGACATTCAATCCGTTGACGGCTTTGACAGTGAGCACCTGCTTAACGCAGAGGAACTGCAAGACGTTCACGGCAAGGTAATCCGTATCGTTCGCGGCAATGTCGGACGCGAGCTGCTGGCGCGAACGTTGCGGGCACGCGGTGCGATCGTCGAGTATCTGGCTGTTTATCGCCGCCAGATCCCCGAGTACTCGGGCGAAGAGCTGGCTAAGATCACGGAACAATGGCAGGCCGGGAAGGTCGATGTCGTCACGATCATGAGCGTAGAATCGCTGCAGAACCTGTTGAAGATACTGCCGCGCGAGTGCCAGGAGCTTCTCGTAAACACGTCGCTGGTGACCCCGGCCCAGCGTGTGGTACAAGAAGCCGCGGCGCGACTGCCCGGTATACCGACAACGCTCGCAAAAGGACCGCAGGTCAACGATATAATTGATGCGATCCTGGCGTGCAGAAACACCTGACCCGGATATCCAGATGAGCAACGAAGACGAACAAAAAGACGCTGAGTTTCCTGACGAGGACGAACTTGTCGTCGACGAAACAGAGGTTGAACCCGCGTCCCTGCCTGCGCCTGAAACCGCAGCCGCGGACAAGAAGGGCTCGGGCGGCGTTGCCTGGCTCGCACTGATCATTGCACTGATTGCGGCTGCCGGTATCGGCTACATGATCTTCCAGGACTGGCGCACTGAGAGCGCCGCAGCCCAGAGTGCCCGTTCGCTCGCCGAGCTCAGAACCCGGCTCGCGTCATCCACTGAATCGTTGTCGAGTCTCGACCGCGGTCTTGCCGGACTCTCCGAGACCGATTCGCGCATCGCAACAGAGCTCAACGCCTTGCAGGCGGATCTGGAGAACCGCATCTCTTTGCTCGATTCGCTGCCATCGCGCGTGTCCAATCTCGAGAACTCGATCTCCACGCTGCAAGGCGTGTCGACTGGTGCCCGTAACACCTGGCTGCTGGCCGAGGCCGAGTACTACATGCAGATTGCCAACGCACAATTGCAATTGGCGGGTAATCCGCATCTCGCAGCGCTCGCGCTCGGCATGGCCGACGAACGCATCGTGCAACTGTCCGATCCTGCGCTTACCGGGGTTCGCCGCGCCCTCTCCGATGAACTCGCAGCACTCGACGTCATGGAAAAGCCCGACATCGAGGGCATCACGCTAACGCTTTCGAGCCTGGCGCGTGTCGTGGCTTCCCTGCCGCTGCGGCAAGCGGCCAGTACCGGGATCGATGAGGACACCCCTGTTGGCGCTGATCTCAGCGGCGCCAGCCGCGCATGGGCTTCTATCAAAGGTGCCGTTTCCGGGCTTGTCAGAGTGACACCACCAAACGAGATCGCGGCCCCGTTGATGACACCTGATGCCGTGTATTTCCTGCGCACCAACCTCACGTTGCAACTACAGGCCGCCCGATTGGCGTTGCTGCGCGGCGAACAGACTGTTTTTGAGCAGAGCCTTGATGATGCCGCTCAGTGGCTGGATCTGTATTTCGACGCAGAAAGCGCACAGGTCCGGGGAGCAAAAGCGACGCTGGCTGAGATTCGCAGCGGCCTGTTTGCGGTGGCGCCACCCGATATTTCCGAATCGCTGCGACTGTTGCGCCAGTTCAATAGCATCAGTGAGTCCGCGCAATGAAATTCGCGGCCATTGTTGTCGTCGCGGTGATACTGAGTGCGTTCGCGGCACATTTCCTGCTTGGCGATCCGGGCTATGTTGCGATCAATTTTCGCGGCTACCTCATCGAAATGTCGGTCCCGGTCCTGCTGGGCCTCGCCGTTCTTCTTTTGTTCTCGGTCTGGTTGATACGCCGCCTGGTCCAGACGCCGAAACGGCTGGGCGAGGCCGCAGGCCGCTATCGTTCGGCACGCGCTGGCCTGAAACTCACACGCGGAATGATTGAGGTCGCCGAAGGCAATTTCGCACGCGGTGAAAAACTGTTGGCCCGGGCTGCGAGCACGAGCGACGCGCCGCTCTTTAATTACCTGCAAGCCGCACGTGCAGCGCACCTGCAAGGCAAGGACGAGCGCCGTGACGAGTGGCTCAAACTGGCTTACGAACAGACTCCCGAAGCAGCAAATGCGGTGCTGCTGACGCAGGCGGAGCTGCAACTCGATCGCGAGCAGTACGAACAGGCGCTGGCAACACTGCGCCGCATCGAGGAGAACTCCAAGGATCACAGCCACGCCCTTGCCCTGCTGGGCCGCTTGTATTTTCGACTCAAGGACTGGGCGCAGCTTGCCGAGATCCTGCCGCGCCTGCAGAAGCAGGCTCGCGTCAAACAGGAGACGCTCGACAAATGGACCATTCGCGTGCACACGGAAAATTTCGAAAACGCCGCGGATGGCGAGACGGTCATTGCCGAGTGGAAATCAGTCACGAAACGACTCCGTGCTGAAACCGCGCTGCTCAACGCGTATTACATGAGCCTGATGCGGGTGGGCCTGCATGACAAGGCCGAGAAAGATCTCGCGGCGGCACTCAAGACGGAGTGGCGGGCGCCACTTGTGCGTCTGTTTGGACTGGTTGAAGGCCCCGATCCCAGCAAGCAACTGAAGCGCGCCGAAGGCTGGCTGACCCAGCACGACGAAGACGTGGACCTGTTACTGGCGGCCGCCCGACTGTGCCTGCGCATCGAACTCTGGGGCAAGGCTCGCAGCTATCTGGAAACGGTCATAGCCCTGCGGCCGACGCCCGAGGCCTACCAGGAATACGGCCGCCTGCTAACGCAGCTCGGGGAGACAGATGCAGCTGCGGACGCATACCGGCAAGGACTGGGCATGGTTGCCGCCAGCCCGTTGACGGCGATACCGCACCTCGAACCGGATACGGTGTGAGCTGGTCGGCACTTGTCGTTGGTGTTGGATACCTTGGTCGGCGCTTTCTTGAACAGGACAATGATGCCCTCGGCCTGACGCGTGGCGATCACGACCTCGATAAAGACGGTCCCCTGCCGGTCAGTCTTCCCGAAACGTACACCGTGCTATACACAGTCCCGCCGTCGCACGAGTCGCAATCGGACGTAAGGCTGCAGCGACTACTGGCCGTACTCGATCCAGCGCCATCGCGATTCGTCTACATCAGTACGACGGGCGTGTACGGTGATCATGGCGGTGCGGCCGTCAACGAGGAAACACCCACCCGCCCGGGCTCCGATCACTCCGCAAGAAGGGTTGCTGCTGAAGACGCACTGAATTCCTGGGCCGTGGAAACGGACTGCGCGGCGGTGGTGCTTCGCGTGCCAGGTATCTATGGTCCCGGCCGACTCGGTATTGAGCGCATACGTGACGGGGCACCAATCATCCGGGAGGTCGATGCCGGGCCTGGCAATCGAATTCACGTAGATGATCTGGCGAACTGTTGCTCCGCCGCACTGGCCGACCACGTACCTGCCGGGGTGTATAACGTTGGCGACGGTGATCACCGCACATCGAACTGGTTTGCGAACGAGGTGGCTCGTCAGTGTGAGCTGCCGGCACCACCGACGATCAGCATGGCGGACGCCCGACGAGAGTTCTCGCCGATGCGGATGTCGTTTCTCGGCGAATCACGCCGCGTCGACACGCAAAAAATGCGTGACGTCCTGGGCGTAAAACTCAAATACCCGAACCCCGAAGTCGGAATAGCTGCGAGCCTGTAGGAACCCGGCCCACCGGGCGACCAAATTCGTCACACAGGTCCGGACACCGGGTGCGCACCCTCGCTTAACCTCGCTCGCCATCCCTGGCTCGCTCAGATCGTACTCCGCTTGCTTTGGCTCCCGGCGTCGCGGCGCTGCACACGACGCTCGCGTGCGCACCCGATGCCCGGACCTCTACGA
>WTCH01000076.1 GCA_013138675.1 Woeseiaceae bacterium
CGATCTGACGACGGCCCGCTTCACCTTCTTTTCTGAGCTGCTGTAAGCTCGGCAAAATATGGCTCGCCATCTGCATAATGATCGAAGACGAGATGTACGGCATGATGCCCATCGCGAAAATACCGAATCGCGACAGGGCACCACCTGAGAACAGGTTGACCATGCCCAGCAAGCCGCCCGCCTGCTGCTCAAAGAATGCAGCCAACGCGACAGGATCCACGCCAGGCACCGGGATAAAGGTGCCAGCGCGGAATACGACCAGCGCGCCGATGAGAAACAGGATGCGAACCTTCAGTTCGCCCAGTTTGCTCGCCGCTTTCGCGATGTCTGCCGGATTTTGTTGGGGTTTCTTTGCCATTTCTATTCGTCTTCGTCTGTCGCGCTGTTACATGCCCTAGGGGTACAAGCAGCGCTCCTACGATACTTTCCTATGCCTCTATCGTGCCGCCAGCTTTCTCGATGGCTTCACGCGCACCCTTAGTAACAGCGATGCCCTTGAGCTTCACTGCCTTGCTAATTTCGCCAGACTTGATGACCTTGACCTTCGTAACGATGGCCGACACCAGATTGGCTGCCTTCAAGACGTCAATCGTGATCTCGTCCGTATCGGGAATCGCAAGTTCATGCAAGCGCAGTTCAGCTGACAGCTTAGCCATGCGCGAGTTGAAACCAACTTTCGGCAAGCGACGCTGCAGCGGCATCTGGCCGCCTTCGAAACCAACTTTGTGGTAACCGCCAGAGCGAGCATGCTGACCCTTCTGGCCGCGACCACCGGTCTTGCCCTGGCCCGCAGAGTGGCCTCGCCCAAAGCGCTTGCCAACTTTTTTTGCACCCTTGGCGGGTGACAATTCATTTAAACGCATTTCAGGCTTCCTCTACCGAAAGCAGGTAAGAGACGCGATTGATCATGCCGCGGTTTTCCGGGGTATCGGCAACCGTGACTGTCTGATGTATCTTGCGCAGGCCCAGACCAGCAACACAGGCTTTGTGATTCTTGAGTCGCCCGTGCTTGCTCTTGACCAGCGTTACCTTAACTTCTTTTATCTTAGCCATCAGGCCAGGATCTCCTTAACTTTCTTGCCGCGCTTCGCCGCAATCGACTGCGGGGATTGAATCTCCGACAGCGCCTTGATCGTAGCGCGCACGACGTTGATCGGGTTGCGTGAGCCGTAGCTCTTTGCCAGCACGTTGCGAACACCAGCGCACTCAAACACAGCACGCATCGCGCCGCCCGCGATGACGCCAGTACCTTCCGAAGCCGGCTGCATGTACACGTTGGTCGCGCCGTGACGGCCCTTCTTCGCGTACTGCAAGGTGTCATTGTTCAAGTTGACGTTGATCATGTTCTTGCGGGCTGCCTGCATCGACTTCTGGATGGCGATCGGCACTTCACGCGCCTTGCCATAACCGAAGCCGACCTGCCCCTGGCCATCACCAACAACGGTCAATGCCGTAAAACCGAATTGACGACCACCTTTTACAACCTTCGCAACGCGATTAACCGTTACGAGTTTTTCGATGAGGTCATCGCCCGACTGTGTCTGTTCGTTTCTTGCCATTGTGGTTTACCGCACCTTTCCCTTAAAACTTAAGTCCCGCTTCGCGCGCCGCGTCGGCCAGAGCCTGAACGCGACCGTGATAGCGGAAGCCCGAACGATCGAATGCGACCGTGTCGATTCCGGCAGCCTTTGCCTTCTCGGCAATCCGTGCGCCAACGATTGCTGCAGCTTCAACATTGCCGCCGCACTTGACACCCTTGCGTACTTCTTTTTCCAGCGTCGATGCCGACGCCAGAATAGTGCCACCATCAGGACCGATGACCTGCGCATATATATGACGCGGCGTACGGTGAACGCTGAGGCGATTCACTTCGAGTTCCGAGATCTTTGCACGAGCTTTGCGAGCGCGGCGCAGACGATTTTGTTTCTTATCGAGCTTCATAATGTTCTCGCTAAACTATTTCTTCTTCGCTTCCTTGAGCTGTACGCGCTCATCGGAATAGCGAACACCTTTTCCTTTGTACGGCTCGGGCGGGCGGAAATGACGAATTTCTGCCGCTACCTGACCAACCTTCTGCTTGTCCAAGCCTTTGATAACGACTTCTGTCTGGCTCGGCGTCTCGACGCTGATGCCCTCGGGCACCTCGTAGACGACAGGATGTGAAAAACCGAGTGTCAGGTTCAACTTGTTACCCTGAGCCTGCGCACGATAGCCAACGCCGACCAACTTGAGCTTGCGTTCGAATCCTTCGGTAACGCCCTGGACCATGTTCGCGAGCAGCGCCCGGGTCGTACCCGTAACAGCCATTGCGAATCGTGAACCCGAACGCGGCGCCACCGTAATTGACGCCTCTTCCTGTTTCAGCTCCACTTCAGAGTTCAATTCAAGCGACAAAGAGCCCTTGCTGCCCTTGATCGTGACAACGGTGCCTTCCTGCTTGAACTCGGTGCCTTGCGGCAACTCAACGGGTGCTTTTGCAATTCTGGACATAGTTTTGTCTCAACCGGGTCAGTTTCAACGCATCAGGAAACGATGCAGAGAACTTCCCCTCCAATTCCTTTCTCTCTTGCCTGACGATCCGACATCACACCTGCCGATGTCGATACGATGGCCACGCCAAGTCCGCCGAGAACCTTGGGCAAATCCTGCTTGCCGCGATAGATACGCAGGCCCGGTTTGCTCGCACGCTGAATGCGCTCGATTACCGGTACACCATCGAAGTACTTGAGCTCGACGCTGAGTGTGCTTGCAGCGCCCTCACCTTCAGTCGCGTAGCTCGTGATATAGCCTTCGTCTTTCAGTACCTTCGCCACAGCTTCTTTCGCTTTCGAGGCCGGCATGGAAACGCTCACCATGCGAGCTTTCTGGCCGTTACGAATACGGGTCAGCATGTCTGCGATCGGATCGGTCATACTCATTTCTGTTCTCCGCCTACCAACTGGCCTTCGTCAGACCCGGGATTTCGCCATTCATAGCGGCTTCCCGGAGCTTGTTGCGGCCGAGGCCAAATTTTCGATACACACCGTGCGGACGTCCCGTAATTGCACAGCGGGCGCGTTGCCGCGACGGGCTGCCATCGCGAGGCAAACTGTTCAGTTTCGCCTGCGCAACCTGGCGCTCGTCGTCCGAACTGTTGATGTTGCGAATGATCGCCTTCAGCTTGGTACGCTTTTCAGCGTGGCGTGCTACAAGCTTGGTGCGCTTCAGTTCGCGTTGAATCATCGATTTCTTGGCCATATCTAATCTGGTCCTATGTCGCGGCTAAAGCCGCTCCTACTTCTTAAAAGGAAAATTGAAAGCTTCAAGCAACGCACGCCCTTCCTCGGGTGTACGTGCACTCGTGGTGATCGTAATGTCCATGCCACGAATCGCATCAATTTCGTCGTAGTTGATTTCCGGAAAAATGATCTGCTCGGTGACGCCCATGCTGTAGTTGCCAGAGCGATCAAACGACTTCGGGTTCAGACCACGGAAGTCACGGATACGCGGAATGGCAATATTCACGAGGCGATCAAGGAATTCGTACATGCGTTCACGGCGCAGCGTTACCTTGCAGCCGATTGGCATACCATCGCGAATCTTGAACGCGGCAACCGATTTACGTGCCAGGCAGATCACCGGCTTCTGACCGGAGATTTTCTCCATGTCCGCCCGTGCCTTTTCCAGCACTTTCTTGTCAACAGCAGCATCGCCCACACCCATATTGAGTGTGATTTTGGTGATACGCGGCACTTGCTGCGAATTTGTCAGACCAAGCTTCTTCTGGATCTCGCCAGCGAGCTCGCTCTTGTATTTTTCCTGTAAACGGGACATATCTCTTAACTCTTAAATGTCGACGACGTCGCCAGTGCCCCTGAAGATGCGCTCTTTGCTGCCATCATCATTGACACGAATTCCGACGCGTTCACCCTTCTTCGATTTCGGGTTGAATACGAGCACATTGGAAATGTCGAGCGGCATTGCCTTGTCCACGATGCCACCTTGCTCACCGATGTTTGGATTCGGCTTGGTATGCTTCTTGGCCAGATTGACGCCTTCGACAAGGATGCGTTCATCGTCGAAAATCTGCAGGACAGTGCCGCGCCGGCCCTTGTCCTTGCCAGTCCGAACGATTACTTCATCGCCTTTTCTGATCTTGTTCATTCTCAAAGCACCTCGGGTGCCAGCGAAATAATTTTCATGAAACGGTTGGTGCGCAGCTCGCGCGTAACCGGGCCAAAAATACGTGTTCCAATCGGCTCGAGGCGTGCATTCAATAGCACGGCCGCGTTGCCGTCGAAACGGATCGACGAACCATCTTTGCGGCGCACACCCTTGCGCGTACGGACAACAACGGCGTTGTAAACCTCACCTTTCTTGACCTTGCCGCGCGGGATCGCGTCCTTGACGCTCACCTTGATGACATCACCGACGCCGGCATAGCGACGCTTTGAGCCGCCCAGCACCTTGATGCACTGCACGCGGCGGGCGCCGGAGTTGTCGGCTGCGTCAAGAACTGTCTGCATCTGAATCATGTCTGCATTCCTTGGTCGTTATTGACCAGCCGCACGTTCGACAACGTCGACGACGGCCCATGACTTGTTCTTTGAAATCGGCTTGCACTCGGCAATCGTTACGCGATCGCCAGGCTTGCACTCATTGTTAGCATCGTGTGCAAGCACCTTGGTCGTACGGCGAATGTACTTGCCATACATGGGGTGCTTGATCAGGCGCTCGACAGCGACCGAGACAGTTTTGTCCATCTTGTCGCTGACGACACGACCGATAATCGTGCGCTGTCCTTTGTTCTTTTCTTCACTCATTCGCTTTCACCGGCCGCGCGCCCGAGCTCGTTGAGCACGGTTTTTACACGGGCAATATCTCTTCTCACCAGGCGATGCTGGTGGTTCTGATTCAGCTCACCCGTCGCATTCTGCATGCGCAGATTGAATTGTTCCTTACGCAGCGCGAGCAGCTCTTCGTTCAGCTCTTCGACTGACTTTTCGCGTAGGTCTTTGGCTTCCATCACATCACCTGCCGTTCGACAAACGTCGTTGCGAACGGAATCTTTGCCGCAGCCAGGCGGAACGCCTCGCGTGCAACCTCTTCCGTCACACCTTCCATCTCATAGAGCACACGGCCCGGCTGAATCTGGCATACCCAGTACTCAACGTTGCCCTTACCCTTACCCTGGCGCACTTCCAATGGCTTTTTCGTAATCGGCTTGTCCGGAAACACGCGAATCCAGATCTTGCCGCCACGTTTAATATGGCGCGTCATTGCACGACGTGCCGCCTCGATCTGGCGAGCAGTCATGCGACCCCGGCCCGTAGCCTTCAGACCATAGGTACCGAACGCAACCGTGCTGCCACGCAACGCAAGGCCGCGGTTACGCCCCTTGTGCTGTTTGCGAAATTTCGTTCGTTTAGGCTGTAACATCTCTTATGCCTCTGCCGGCTCTGCCGCTACCGCTTCGGGCTTGTCAAAGACCTCACCCTTGAAAATCCATACTTTGACGCCGATGACCCCGTACGTCGTGTGCGCTTCGGCCAAGCCGTAGTCAATGTCGGCACGCAGCGTGTGCAGCGGCACACGACCTTCGCGATACCATTCCGAACGCGCGATTTCCGCACCATTCAGTCGACCACCAACCTTGACCTTGACGCCTTCAGCACCAACACGCATCGTGTTTGTGACGGCGCGTTTCATGGCACGTCGGAACATGACGCGGCGCTCCAGCTGCTGCGCAATGCCCTCTGCAACCAATTGCGCATCGAGCTCCGGCTTGCGAACCTCGGCGATGTTGATACGCACATCGACCATGTTCATGCCGATCAGCTTTGCAATTTCTGCGCGCAGCTTCTCGATGTCCTCGCCCTTCTTGCCGATCACGATGCCCGGCCGAGCCGTGTGAATCGTGATATTGACCTTCCTCGAAGGACGTTCGATCGAAATCTTGCTGACTGACGCATCCTTGAGCTTGGTCTTGATATGAGCGCGAATCTGATGGTCAGACTTGATGTAGTCTGCAAACGTCTTCGAATCGGCATACCACTTGGACGTCCAGTCCTTGACGATGCCGAGGCGAATCCCGGTTGGATGTACTTTTTGACCCATATTCTTTACTCGTCCGCAACGCGAATGGTGATGTGACTGTTCCGCTTGATGATGCGAGCGCCGCGGCCTTTGGCCCGCGCACGGAACCGGCGGTACGTCGGTGCCTCATTCACTTCAATGTTCGAAACCTTCAATTCATCAATATCAGCACCGTGATTGTGCTCGGCGTTAGCTATCGCCGACTCGAGCACCTTCTTCACAATGCGTGCGCTTTTCTTTGGCGTAAAAGTCAAAGTGCGTAACGCGTCGTCAACCGTCTTGCCACGGATGGCATCAGCCAACAGGCGGCATTTCTGCGGCGAGATCCGCGCGTATCTAAGTGTTGCTGCAACTTGCATGAACCAGCTCTCCTATTTCGTCTTGCGGTCACCGGAGTGACCACGAAACGTACGCGTAACCGCAAACTCGCCAAGTTTGTGGCCGACCATGTTTTCTGAAATCAGGACCGGTACGTGCTGACGACCGTTATGTACGGCAATCGTCAAGCCGACCATATCCGGCAACACCATCGAACGGCGCGACCAGGTCTTGATCGGGCGATGGTCATTCTTGGCTGCTGCCTCTGCGACCTTCTTCGCCAGATGCGTATCGACGAACGGGCCTTTTCTAACACTGCGTGGCATTAATCTTTTCCTCAATTCGCGGCTAAAGCCGCTCCTACGATGCCTTAACTATCTATTTGCGCTTGCGACGACGCACAATCATGCCGTCGGTACGCTTGTTCGAGCGTGTCTTGGCGCCCTTCGTCGGCGTGCCCCATGGGCTCACCGGGTGACGGCCACCGGACGTGCGGCCTTCACCACCACCGTGCGGATGATCCACCGGGTTCATTGCGACGCCACGAACTGTCGGGCGTACGCCTCTCCAGCGCGATGCGCCGGCTTTGCCGAGCTTGCGCAGGTTGTGCTCACTGTGGCCAACCTCACCGATCGTCGCGCGACAGTCCACGTGGATTTTGCGCATTTCGCCAGACCGTAACCGCAGCGTCGCGTAAGAGCCTTCGCGGGCTGCGAGCTGTGCATGGGCACCAGCGGAACGCATGAGCTGACCACCCTTGCCAGGTTTCATCTCAACGTTGTGAATAAGTGTACCCACCGGAATCGCACGCAATGGCAGCGTGTTGCCCGATTTGATCGGCGCATCTTCGCCGCTGATGATCGGTGCGCCTTCGCCAATTCCCTTTGGTGCGATGATGTAGCGACGCTCGCCATCGGTGTACTTCACCAGCGCGATATGTGCGCTGCGATTTGGATCGTATTCGAGCCTTTCAACTACGCCCGCAATACCGTCCTTGTCGCGCTTGAAATCGATAATGCGATAGCGCTGCTTGTGACCGCCGCCCTTATGACGAACCGTGATGCGACCGTTATTGTTGCGACCACCCTTTGACGTCTTCTTGTCGAGCAATGCGCTATGCGGCTTGCCCTTGTGAAGACCCGGTGTCTTAACCTCGACAACAAAACGGCGCCCGGCAGATGTCGGTTTTGCTTTATGAAGTGACATGACTCAGCCCTTTAATCCGCGCCAAGGAAGTCAATCTGACTGCCTTCAGCAAGCCTGACGTAGGCTTTTTTCCAATTGTTACGGCGACCGCGCGTCTGGCCGAAGCGCTTTTCCTTGCCGCGATAATTTAAAACCTGCACACCGTCGACCTTTACTTCGAACATCAACTCGACGGCCTGCCGAATCTCCGCTTTGGTCGCATCGGTGCGAACTTTGAATACGACCTGGTTATGCTGTTCTGCAGACGTCGCACTCTTCTCAGTCAACATCGGACCCTGCAGGACCATCATCAGGCGCTCTTGGTGACCAGCGGCACTCATGACAGGCGCTCCTCAATCAGTTTCAGCGCGGGCAACGTCACCAGCACCTTTTCAAAGCGGATCAGCACGACCGGATCGATCGAACCTGCGTCGCAAATGCCGACGTTCGGCAAATTACGAGCGGCGAGAAAAATCTTCTCATCAAAGGCCTCGTTCAGGATCAGCACGTTGTCCAGATCGAGCTCCTTGAGCTTCGTCGCGAGCAGCTTGGTCTTCGGCGCCTCAAGCGAGAGCTCCTTAATGACGACAAGACGATCCTGGCGCACGAGCTCGGACAAAACCGAACGCAGTGCAGCGCGATACATCTTCTTGTTAACCTTCTGCTCATGGTTGCGCGGCTGGGCTGCAAATGTGCGGCCACCGCCGACCCAGATCGGGCTGCGGATAGTACCGGCACGAGCACGACCGGTGCCCTTTTGCGCCCACGGCTTGGCGCCTCCACCACGAACCGCGGCGCGATTCTTCTGCGCCTTGGTTCCGGCCCGTCCACCCGCCAGATACGCGGTGACAACCTGGTGAACCAGAGGTTTGTTAAAGTCAGCTCCAAATGCCGCCTCAGCGACATCAACCGATCCTGTTCCCTGCATCTTCAGCTTCATGATGCAGCTCCCTGGTTAGTGGCCTTGATGGCAGGACGAACAATGACCTTCCCACCCTTGTGGCCCGGGACCGCACCCCTGATCAACAGGAGATTGCGTTCTGCATCAACGCGAACGACGACGAGGTTCTGCACAGTACGGCGGACGTTGCCCATGTGGCCGGCCATTTTCTTGCCCTTGAACACGCGGCCCGGCGTCTGGTTCTGACCAATAGAGCCGGGGGCTCTATGCGCCAGCGAATTGCCGTGCGTCGCATCTTGCATTGAAAAGTGATGGCGTTTGACCGCGCCGGCGAAACCCTTACCGATCGACGTACCAATGACGTCGACCTTCTGGCCTTCCTGGAACAGGTCTACCTTGAGCTCACCGCCCGACTCGAACTCACCATCATCGGTGTCGTCGAGACGGAACTCCGTCATCAAATCGCCGGCTTCAACCTTTGCTGCAGCAAAGTGGCCGGCTTGAGGTTTAGTCACGCGAGAAGGCTTCCGACTGCCAGCAGTTACCTGCAGCGCCCGATAGCCGTCATTCTCCACGGTCTTCACCTGTGTGATTCGGTTTGGCTGTGCCTCAATCACGGTGACCGGGATAGAAACCCCGTCTTCCGTAAAGACACGTGTCATGCCGCACTTGCGGCCAACAATACCCATCGTCATCTTCAAAACCTCGCACTAACTTCGATTGGTTAGCGCCTAAAAACTCAAAATCTCTCTCACCGGCCGGACTGCGATTGGCCTGGCCTGTCTCCTCGCGCTTCTTTCAGACACGCGAAAGGGCCAGCCATTGCCGAGAACTTCATGTTCTCTGTGCTCTGGGGCTGACCCTGCTCCGACCCGAGAATCCACTCGGCTCGGCAGTTCCGGGATTTGCCGTGTCACCTTCGATTTCCCGGCGACCTAGTGCTTACAAGCGTCACAGAACAGTACTTTGTGACGGCATTTCCGAATCTGGCCGACTCCCGGCCCGGCCAAACTCAGCGAGCCAGCAATTATACCGCCGAAAACCCCATGCGCAAGCGGTTTTCGGAGAATAATCACTTTTTGTGGGAGGGCCTTCAGGCCCGAATCGCGGCTGAAGCCGCTCCCACAAAATCAGAGGCCTAGTTCAACTTGATCTGAACGTCGACACCAGCAGGAAGTTCGAGCTTCATCAGAGCATCTACCGTCTTGTCCGTCGGGTCCACGATATCCATGAGACGCTTGTGCGTCCTGATCTCATACTGATCCCGTGCGTCCTTGTTGACGTGCGGCGAAATCAGGATCGTAAACCGCTCCTTTCTCATCGGCAGCGGAATCGGGCCCTTGACCGTGGCACCCGTACGCTTGGCGGTTTCCACGATCTCGCGCGCCGAAGTATCGATCAGTCGATGATCAAAGGCCTTCAAGCGAATTCTAATATTTTGATTTGTAGCCAAGTTTGTATTCCTTATGTCATTGTTCGTTTGGCACGACGACTCGACCGGTTGTCACGAGTCCGCCCGCAATGTTTATTCAATAACTTTAGCGACGACGCCGGCACCAACTGTGCGACCACCCTCACGGATAGCGAACCGCAGCCCGTCTTCCATCGCGATCGGTGCAATCAGGTCGACAACCATCTTCACGTTGTCGCCCGGCATCACCATCTCGGTGCCCTCGGGAAGGACTACCGCACCCGTTACGTCCGTCGTGCGGAAGTAAAACTGCG
>WTCH01000251.1 GCA_013138675.1 Woeseiaceae bacterium
CTTGTCTTCGCCGTAATGCTCGCCGAGTTTCGCGCGAACCGCGCAGTGCAACTCGTCATACAGGGGCTTTACCTGTTCCCAAAGCCTGGCAGCTTCGCCCTGGAACTCAGCCGGGCTCATGTCGAAGCCGGCGCGCCACATTTCGCCAAGGTTGTCGTAACCAAGTGTGCCAGCGCCTTCGTTCGCAAGCTCGACGTAGCGCTCGAATTTTTCTCGCATCGGCAGCGCTATCTCACGCCAGCCCTCCCACAGCTCGAGTAGCTCGTCGTAATCGCGCGACTGTTGCATCTTGAGCTCGAGGTCCGTGCCCGAGATACAGTCATCGTCGCTGCGGCAATACTTGCCGGCGCCGTAGATTCCCGTGAGTTCCGTTGCGATCTCGGTGAGCTCACGACGCTTCGCTGCATCTTTCGGGGTCGGCAGCGACGTTCCGAGTTTCAGCAGGTCGATTGCGCGGCGCGTTTCGTCGCTAAGCTCCTGGTCGTCATACGCCATGGCGGCTTCGACAGTTTCACCGTGCCACTTCGCATACCGCTCACGAGCCAGTGAGCTCATGATGGCCGTGTCCTCGGTGATGTAGGTCGCGCGTACCCAACCAGCGGCGCCGAGCTCACGGCCCAGCTCCCTGAGTTCTTCATTCACACGTGCGACGAATTCTTCAGCGGTCTCCGTGGGTGCCGCCTCGACGGTCTCTTCCGGGGCTTGCTGCGAGCACGCAGCAAGAGTGATCGCGAGCATCGTGCCCGCAAGCAATTTGCAAAAGTGTTTCATGGTTACTTCCTGGTTTTCTGTGGTTCTAATGCACGCCGTGCATGCCGCGCCGTAATAACGGTGATATGAGCAATACGAACACCCCTACGCCAAGTCCGACATACATAAGGAACTCGAAGAGTTGTGTGTATGTCGCCAAGGCACCGGCAGAATTCGTCACTTCACCACCTTCTGTTGCTACGGCCGCCATCTTGCCGAGGCGCGTGGCGACGGTTTCGGACAGCGCTGTCGCGAGGAACCAGGTGCCCATACTGACACCGACAACGCGACCGATCGATAGCTTGGTTACCGCCGAAAGTCCAACCGGTGACAGGCAAAGTTCGCCCGTCGTGTGCAGCAGGTAGGCGAGCACCAGCCAGATCATCGCAACCTTGCCAGCCGCATCCGGGAACTCGGCGCCAATCACGAGAGCACCAAAGCCAAGACCGACCTGAATAATGCCGAGGCCGAACTTAACGGGTGTCGATGGCTCCATGTTGCGCTTCGCCAGCCAGACCCAAAGCCATGCGAACGGCAGGGCAAGCAAGAATATGAATCCGGCGTTCAGCGAACCGAATTGTGCGGCGGTGACCGTTACGGCACCGAGTTCGCGATCGACAACACGATCCGCGAACAAGGTCATTGAGCCCGCGGACTGCTCGAATAGCGCCCAGAAGACCACGGTCGTAAGGATCAGGACCATGAGTACGACCGTGCGGCCAAGCTCATCGGAATTGTGTGTCTTGAAGCCGTAGATGACGAAGCCGACGATCAGGGCGATAGCGACGTACAGGCTGTACTCGGCGATCGCGGCACTCGTTGGCAGGAAGCTCGGCATGTGGTCGAGATTCGCGAGCACCGTATAAATACCGGCAACAATGGTGACAGCGGCGAACACATAGGCCGTCGTGTTGCTGCCTTCTGTCTTACGGTAAACCATGGAGTAGAGAATGATGCTGACGATCGCGACGATCAGGAATACATTCTGCGTCAACAGAACAACAGGCTCGTGTTGCACCAGCAGCCAGAACACACCGAGAACCGGCAAGCTTAGAAAATAGATCGACCATTCACGATTGATTGGCCCAAACACTTTCTGTTTCAGTTGCTCGGGATCGGATGGCTCGGCGTGGCCATGCAGGAATTTCTGACCCCAGGAAAACGATATCAGGCCGATGATCATGCCAATACCGGCAGCACCGAAACCGTACTTCCAGCCAAATGTCTCGCCGAGCCAGCCGCAAAGCAGTGTTGCAGCGAACGAGCCGATATTAATACCCATATAAAAAATCGTGAAGCCCGAGTCACGACGCGGATCATCTTTGGGATACAACTTACCGACGATCGTCGAGATGTTCGGCTTCAGGTAGCCAACGCCCATGACGATGAGCGCAAGTGCAAAATAGAAGACTTTCAGCGCCTCGGTATCCCGCGACATCACTGCCTCGGACAACATCGTGCCTGCGGCGAATACTTCACCACTGGCGAGCGTCAGGCTCTCGGTTAATACGGTTCCGGCCGCGTAATTGACCGCCTGGTAGCCCTCCCAGGCCATCAGAAGGTGGCCAAGCGACAACAATATGCCGCCGAACAGCACGGACTTGCGCATGCCGAGGTAGCGGTCAGCAATGAGGCCACCGATCACGGGCAGCGCATAGACAAGGCCGGCATAGGAGCCAAGCACGTCCAGGCCAGCGCCATCGGAAAACAGGTGGTACTTGGTCAAGTACAAGAGCAGCAGGTACTTCATTCCGTAGAATGAAAACCGCTCCCAGAGCTCTGTCGTGAAGCAGACGTACAGGCCCTTAGGGTGCCCGAACAGATCGTCGTCGCTGCTGTAATCTTCCGCCGTAGCGGACACGGAGTCTGTCATTATTATTTTCCCCCGGCTCTAGCCTGGAGCCGCAGAAAGCATGCAGCTCGGGCTACGCATTAAACACTATTTCACAGGTAACTGGCTACTTGACGTAGGAGCGGCTAAAGCCGCTCCTACAGATTATCTGTTGAGACGGCCTCGGTGTCCTCGGGTTTCTTCGCAAAAAAACGGGACATTATGATCCCGGCTTCATAGAGCAGGTAAACCGGAACCGCGAGCAGGGTCTGGCTGATGATATCGGGGGGAGTCAGCAGCATGCCGACGACAAAGGCGCCGAGAAATACGTAGGGACGAGCTTTGCCGAGTTTGTCCGGGGTCGTGAGCCCTGTCCATACGACCAGGACGGTTGCGATCGGCACCTCAAACGCAATGCCGAAGGCGAGCACGATCGTTGTGATGAAATCCAGATAAGAGGAGATGTCGGTCATCATCTCGACGCCGTCTGGCGTAATCGCGGTGAAGAATCCGAACACCAACGGAAATACAACGAAGTACGCGAACGCCACGCCCGCGTAGAACAGCAATATGCTGGATCCGAGCAAGGGGAACGCAAAATTCTTTTCTTTCTTATACAGGCCCGGCGCGACGAACGCCCAGACCTGGTAAAGCACCACCGGCATCGCGATAAACAGTGCGACGAAGAAAGTCAATTTGAACGGCGTCAACAGCGGCGATGCAACCGCCGTCGCAATCATTTGCTGACCCGGAAGCACATCGATGAGCGGTTGCGACACGACGGAGAAAATTTTCTGCGCGAAAGGAATAAGAGCGACAAACAGAACGAGAACCGCCGCAGCGATCTTGATGAGGCGGCTGCGCAGTTCTATCAGGTGCGATAGCAGCGTGCCCTCAGCGAGGTCGTCATCATCCTTGCTCTCTGCAGCAGTGCTCACGAGTCTTTCTCTGTTTCAGCCGCGTCAGCCTCGGGCGGGTCCCCGTCCTCGTCGCCGTGAATCGGTGAGTACGTGTCGTCCACGTTAGGAACGTGCGCCTTCGGCTCGTCGTCGTAGTCATACGCTGGGTCGGTGGGGTCAGGAATGTCGGTCGCCACGGGGGGCGGCGCGATTCTTGGCGGCTTGGGATTGAAATCGTCGTCGAAATTGAGCTCGTCTTCGAGCTGCCGTTTCATCGCACGCGTCATGCGGCGCGCCTGGCCGATCCAGCTACCGATCTGGTTGGCAATTTGTGGCAGCCGCTTGGGCCCAAGAACAATGAGCCCAATCAGTACCAGGATAATGAGTTCGGAAGAGCCGATTCCGGACATAGTGCGTAACCGACTTAAGTGTCTTTTCGGTTCTCTTCAACCGGCGTGTTTTCGAAGTCGGCGTCTTCGCCGGAGTTGTCACTGAGTTCTTCTTTCGCCTCTTCAGCGTCGGTCATCGCGGAACGGAAGCCCTTCACGGCATTGCCGAGATCGGAACCTAGCGAGCGAAAGCGCTTGGTGCCGAAAATAGCGAGCACAATGACCAGCACGATCAACAGTTGTGGCCAGCTAATGCCTGATAACATCTTTAAGTCTCCCGGGGCTCAGCCCCAAATTCGTTCTTCAACGTAATAATAACGCCAATGACCGCACAATACCGTGCCAGCGTCACACCGCAATGCCAAGTCAGGATTCGAGCCAGAACGTCACTGGCCCGTCATTTGTCAGCGTAACTTTCATATTGGCGCCAAATTGCCCGGTTTCAACCGTTTCAAGCTGCTGTCTGCAGGCTGCAACCAGGCGCTCGAAGTAAGCTTCGCCCTTCTCTGGCGTCGCCGCCTTGGTGAAGCTCGCCCGAGTGCCCTTTTTCGTGTCGGCAGCCAGCGTGAACTGCGGTACCAGCAACAAGTCGAGCCCTTCGTCGAGCAGGCTGCGGTTCATACGGTCTTCGGCGTCCGGAAACACGCGGTAGCCCAGGATGCGCTCGGCCAGCCGGGTGATGTCGCGCTCTTCATCGTCGCGGTGCACGGCAACGAGGACCAGCAGGCCGCGGCCAATCTCGCCGATATCGTCGCCATCAACCGCAACGGCGGCGCGGGATACGCGTTGTAGTAGTCCAATCATTGCCTTTATTAATGCATCAACGAGATTCAATAGCCATAGTTCTGGTCGATCAATGTGAGAATTCACGACCACCATGGAAGGTGAGGCCGGGCGAAGGCCGAAGCCCGGCAAAACAGGGAAGATACGGGCCCCGGTCTAAAGATCGGGGCTTTTTCTACATATTTATCCCACTTTTGTATCAAAATGCCATCCTGTGGAAAAGGTGATGATAATTTTGGCTCTTTTGAATCAAAAGTGGGAGCACCAATACACACCGTTGCCGCATTGGCATCGCGAACAACAGCCCATACACTTGAGCGCTTGTCCGACACCTGCGGGGAATGGGATGAAACGAAGACAGTTCGTGGGCGGCCTCGCGGCGGCAGCAAGCGTGGCCGCGTGCACAGGGGAAGGCCCGGAATGTGAATCGGGGGCGGCGCAATCGAGTGAGATGTTCGAGTGGTCGTGCGTAACATCCTGGCCGCCGAAGTATCCCGGGCTCGGGATCGCGGTAAATAACCTCGCGGAGCGCGTCGAAGCGGCCTCCGATGGTCGGCTGAAAATTAAGGTTTACGGTGGCGGTGAGCTCGTACCGGCATTCGAGGCATTCGACGCCGTGAGTCGCGGCACGGTCGAGATGGGCCACGACGCCTCCTACTACCACAAGGGAAAAATAGCCGCCGCCCAGTTCTTTACGGCAATACCTTTCGGCATGAACGCGGCCGAGCTCAATGGCTGGTTTTACTACGGGGGTGGCATCGAGCTATGGCGCGAGCTGTATGCGCCGTTCGACATCGTACCCTTCCCCTGCGGCAATACCGGCGTGCAAATGGGCGGCTGGTTCAATCGCGAAATCAATTCGGCCAAAGATCTCGAAGGGCTGAAGATGCGCATTCCGGGTCTCGGTGGTGAAGTCATTCGGCGCGCCGGTGCGACACCGGTCACTTTGCCTGGCTCGGAGATATTCACATCGCTGCAGACGGGCGCCATCGACGCAACCGAATGGGTCGGCCCGTACAACGATGTCGCATTCGGGTTGCACAAGGCGGCCAAATATTACTATTACCCGGGCTGGCAGGAGCCGGGCGCCGGGCTCGAACTGATGGTCAACAGCGAGGCCTGGGCATCTTTACCGCCGGAACTGCAGGCGCTTGTTGAGCTTGCGGCCCAGGCAATAACGACGGACATGCTGGCCGAATACACGCACGGCAATGCGCTTGCCCTGCAACAGCTGAAGGACAATCCGGACATAGAGGTGCGGCCTTTCCCGGATGATGTGTTGCGCGTACTCAAGGGGCACACGCAGGACATCGTCGACGAGCAGTCGGCATCGGACCCGGCCTGGAAGAAGATAGCGGAGTCGTATTACGCGTTCATGAACAAATCAACCGACAACCAAATGGCGACGGAAGTTGCGTTCCTGAACACGAGGGCACTGTAAATGGCCGACTCACTGATCAATCGCATCATGTCGGGCAGTCTCGTGCTGCAAATCGCCATCGGCATTGTGGCAGGCGTCGCCTTGTCATTGACTTCGCCCGACACAGCAGGTTCTGCAATGCTGCTCGGCAACCTCTTCGTTCAGGCATTGAAGGCCGTCGCGCCAGTCCTTGTCCTGGTATTGGTTGCGTCGGCCATTGCGAATCGTCGCGTAAGCCATACCTCGCAGATGCGGCCTATTGTCGCGATGTACCTGGTTGGCACCATTGCTGCCGCACTCCTCGCCGTCGTCATGAGCACGTTTTTTCCCACAACGCTGGCACTGCAAACGGCGGGTATTGAAGCATCACCACCGCAAGGCATTATGGAGGTACTTGGCGGCTTGCTGTTTAAACTCGTCGACAATCCGGTAAACGCAATTCTTAGCGGCAACTTCATCGGCATTCTTGTCTGGGGTGTACTGCTGGGAATTTTTTTGCACCACGCCGCCGAGACGACACGTCAGATGTTGGCGGACATAGCTGATGCGGTGACGCACATCGTGCGAATTGTCATTCGCCTGGCGCCGATTGGTATCTTTGGTCTGGTGGCCGGCAACCTCGCCGAGTCGGGGCTGTCTGCGCTGGGTGGCTACGCGCGCATCCTGTCAGTGCTGCTCAGCTGCATGCTGATCATGGCGCTCGTCATTAATCCACTTATCGTCTGGTTTCGAACGCGGACAAATCCGTACCCGATCGTTCTGACCGCACTGCGGGAAAGTGGTGTGACGGCCTTTTTCACACGCAGTTCTGCGGCGAACATCCCGGTGAACCTGGCCCTTTGCGAACGCCTCGACCTCGAGAAAGACACCTACTCCGTGTCGATTCCTCTCGGTGCGACAATCAATATGGGCGGTGCGGCCATAACAATTACGGTGCTGACACTCGCAGCGACACATACGCTTGGTATTGTGGTTGACCTGCCAACGGCATTGTTGCTCAGTGTAATTGCAGCGCTATCGGCCTGCGGCGCGTCAGGTGTTGCAGGCGGCTCTCTGTTACTCATTCCGTTGAGCTGCGGCCTGTTCGGCATCTCCAACGACATCGCAATGCAGGTTGTCGCGGTCGGTTTCGTGATCAGCGTACTGCAGGACTCAGCAGAGACGGCGCTGAATAGTTCGACTGACGTCGTGTTTACAGCGGCGGTGGCGCGAAAGGCCGCCTAGCTACCGTAAATTTGTTCCGGCAGCCAGGTGACAAGGCCGGGGAAAATTGCGAGCAGCAACAATGCGAAAATCTGGATCGCGACGAATGGAATTACGCCACGATAGATTTGTAGCGTTGTGACCTCGGGCGGTGCGACGCCCCGTAAATAGAACAACGCAAATCCAAAAGGCGGCGTAAGGAATGAGGTCTGCAGGTTAATCGCGATCATGATGCCAAGCCAGACCGGGTCGAGCCCCATCGCAAGCAATACCGGGCCGACAATCGGGACCACGACAAATGTGATTTCGATGAAATCGAGCACGAAGCCGAGCAGGAACATCACGAGCATTACGACAATCACGGCACCGACAACGCCGCCGGGCAATGACTCAAGAATCGCGCGAACGCCATCGTCGCCGCCGAAACCGCGGAAGACGAGCGAGAATATCGATGCGCCGATCAGAATCAGGAACACCATGCTGCTGATTCGCAACGTGCTTCGCATGACCTCCTGAAGGCGCTCAAGACTCAGCTGCCTGCGGCCAACGGCAATCAGTAAAGCGCCCATCGCGCCAACACCGGCCGCCTCGGTGGGCGTCGCGACGCCAGCCAGGATAGATCCTAGTACAGCGAAAATGAGTATCAGCGGTGGCAATAGCGCATTCAGAACCCGGCCGATGGTGACGTTGTCATCGGGGCCCTTCTGGTGCGCCGGCATCGACTCCGGTTTGAATACCGCGACAGCGACGATGTAGAGCACGTACAGAAGTACGAGCAACAGGCCCGGAATCAACGCGCCGGCAAACAGGTCACCGACGGACACTGTCTTCGGTGAAAAAATACCCATCTCAAGCTGTGCTTGCTGATAGGCCGAGGTCATGACATCGCCCAGCATGACGAGAATAATCGATGGCGGAATAATCTGGCCAAGCGTGCCCGACGCGCAGATTGTTCCCGCCGACACCTCTGGCGAATATCCGTGGCGCAACATTGTTGGTAGCGAGAGCAGGCCCATGGTCACGACCGTTGCGCCGACTATCCCGGTGCTTGCGGCTAACAGCATACCGACAAGGGTGACCGATATGCCCAAACCGCCCCGCAGGCTGCCAAACAGCCCACTCAGGGTCTCGAGCAGATCTTCGGCGATCCGTGCTCGCTCGAGCGTTACACCCATAAATACGAACAAAGGCACTGCGACCAGCGTCTGGTTGTTCATGATGCCGAACACGCGATTCGGCAACCCGGATAGCAGCGCCGCATTGAACTCACCGGTCAACACGCCGACGCCTGCGAAAATCAACGCCGTGCCACCCAGTGTGAATGCAACCGGAAAGCCAGCCAGCAACACCAGGATCACCGATACGAACAGCAATAGCGCAACCCACTCCATGATCACTGACGCCTTATTGTTGTGATCGACCGAGTCAACATCGATATGCCCTGCAAAGCGACGGCCACGGGCATGACGATCACAATCGATTTCATCAACGGGATCATCGGGTATGGCAGGCCGCCGGGCTCGCGCGAGGTTTCGTGTATCGACCAGGCAGCGGCGGCGAAATCATAGGCCATGAGCGCGAGCAAACCGCAGAGCGGCAGCAGGAACAGAACGACACCGATCAGGTCGACGATGGCGCGATTCCGTTCACTCATCTTGCGGTAGAAAATATCGACCCGGACGTGTTCCTCGTGCAATAACGTGTAGGCAGCGCCGACCATAAATACAGCGGCATGCATCCACGTAACCGACTCCTGCATCCAGATGAGTCCGGCATCGAAGACGTAGCGCATGACGACGATGATCGACGTCAAAATGACCATCGCCAATGTCAACCAGGAGGTGGCTTTGCCAGTGATGTTGCTAATGCGGTCAAACAGGTTTTGTGGCGTCATCGTCTCAGTGACGCCAGAACGTTGGCGTAATCAGCACCAGCAACGTGAATATCTCAAGTCGGCCGAGCAACATGCCTGCAACTGCGACCCACTTTGCAGCATCACTGACCGTCATGAAGCCATTCGCGACCTCGCCGAGGCCGGGACCAAGATTATTCAATGTGGCAGCAATTGCGGAGAACGCGGTCACCTGGTCCAGGCCAGCCGCCATCATCAGGAGCATTAGTACAACGAACACAACTATGTATACGGAGAAGAACCCCCATACAGCGTCAACGACACGGGATCCCACGGCCTTGTTGCCGAGTTTGACGGGAATCTCGGCGCTTGGATGAACCAGCCGTGCGATCTCGCGAACGCCTTGTTTGTAGATCAACAGACAGCGGATGACCTTGATGCCGCCGGCGGTCGAGCCGGCAGAGCCGCCAATGAAGCTCGCAAAGATCAGTGCCACCGGAAGGAAGGCGGGCCAGGTTGCGTAGTTGGCCGTCGTGAACCCCGTGGTGGTCGCGATCGACACAGCCTGGAAGACACCGTTGATAACCGTGTCTCCGGGGCTCGTATAGCTGCGATGGTAAAAGAGGCCCGCAACAACGAGCATCGAAAGTGCGATGAGGATCATCGTGTAGGCGCGAAACTCGGGGTCCTGGGAGTAGTGCTTTATCGACACGTAGCGCCAGGCAAAAAAGTGCAGTGAGAAATTAATGCCGGCCGCGAACATAAACACGATTGCGACGATATCGATCGCCGCGCTGTCGAAATAGCCGATGCTGAGGTCGTGAGTTGAAAAGCCGCCGATGGCGACGGTGGAGAACGCGTGACACAAGGCATCAAACCAACCCATCCCGGCAATCATGTAGCTGACCGCACACGCTATCGTGAACGCGAGGTACACGTACCAAAGCGCCTTTGCCGTTTCCGTAATGCGCGGTGTTAGCTTCGTGTCCTTGACGGGCCCCGGCGTCTCGGCGCGATACAGTTGCATGCCGCCGACGCCTAGCATTGGTAGTACGGCGACGGCCAGCACGATGATTCCCATACCACCAAGCCACTGCAGCTGTTGCCGGTAGTAGAGAATCGAGCGCGGCAACTCGTCGAGGCCGGTGAGTATGGTCGCGCCGGTCGTCGTCAGCCCGGACATGGATTCGAAAACCGCGTCCGTGATGGACAAGGTGATCGCGTCGGCGAAATACAGCGGCGCGGCACCGAAGGTGCCCAGCACCGTCCAGAATGCCGCGACGATCAGGAAGCCGTCTCGAAGCCGCAGATCCCTGCGCGACCGGTGTACCGGGAGCCAGATGAGCAGACCGGCCACAAGCGTAAGGCCGAAGCTTTCCACGAACGGCAGCCACGTGGGCTCTTTGAACAGAACTGCAATAAGGATGGGCGGCAGCATCGTCAGGCTGAACATCATGAGCAGCAGCCCAAGAATTTTCTGTACTACTGTCCAGTTCATCGTGTGGGCGAATGCTTAGACGAAAGACACGCCGACCTGGAACAATTTTTCCAGGTTTTCGATCTTTCGGCGGTCAGTCAGGAACAGGATCACATGGTCGTCGGTTTCAACAACCGTATCGTGGTGCGCGATGATGACCTGGCCCTCGCGCACCAGCATGACGATGGCGGCACCTTTTGGCAGATCGATGTCCTCGATCTTGCGACCGACAACCTTGGATTCGCCCTCCTCGCCGTGCGCAATGGCTTCGATGGCTTCGGCCGCGCCGCGCCGCAGCGAGTGCACCTTGACGACATCGCCGCGCCGTACATGTGCCAACAGTGAGCCGATTGTTACCTGTTGTGGCGAAATTGCAATATCAATGCTGCCCGCCTCGACCAGGTCTACGTAGGAAGCTCGGTTGATTAATGCCATGACCTTGTTCGAGCCGAGTCGTTTCGCAAGCATGGAACTCAGGATGTTGGCTTCCTCGGAGTTTGTCAGGGCACAGAACACGTCGACGTTATCGATGTTCTCCTCGAGCAGCAGCTCCTCGTCGGCGGCATCACCCACGAGCACAATCGCCTTGTTGAGCTGTTCAGAAATATGGCGCGCCCGGCTCGGGTCTCGCTCGATGATCTTGACCTGGTTGGTTTGCTCGAGCGCGAGTGCCAGCCGCACGCCAATATTTCCGCCACCGGCGATGACGACGCGGCGAACCGGGTCTTCGAGACGGCGCATCTCGCTCATGAAGACACGAATGTCCTTGCGATCAGCGATGAAAAAGACCTCGTCACCCTCCTGGATGACCGTGTCTCCCTCCGGCAGCATGGCCTTGCCCTGCCGGTAAATCGCGGCGATTCGCCCCTCGGTATTCGGCACATGTTCCTTAAGCGTTGCAATGCGCTGGCCGACCAGCAGGCCATCGCGATCAGCCTTCACGCCGACGAGGCGCACACGACCGTCAGCGAAATCGAGAACCTGCGATGCCCCGGGATACAGGATGAGTTGCTCAACGTACTCACATACCAACTGCTCAGGGCTGATTCGTACGTCGACCGGGATCGCGTCCTGCGTGAACAGGTCTTTGGCATTCATGTATTCCGCCGCGCGAATACGGGCAATCTTCGTTGGCGTGTGGAACAGTGTGTAGGCCACCTGGCAGGCAATCATGTTGGTTTCGTCGGCGTCGGTGAGGGCGACGACAATATCAGCGTCATTCGCGCCGGCGCGATCGAGTACCTCAGGATGCGCGGCATGACCAACCACCGTGCGGATATCGAGGCGGTCCTGCAATTCACGCAGGACGTCAGGCCGCATGTCGACAACAGTGACCTCGTTGGCCTCTTCGCGCGACAGGTGATACGCAGCTGATGAGCCGACCTGCCCTGCACCGAGAATGAGAATTTTCATTTTTTTTGTAGGTTGTCCGAGCGGCGAACGACGCTGCTTCAGGCTGCTAGTTTACATCAGATCGAGATTTGCATAGCTCAGAACAAGCCATTTTGTGCCAGCCGTCTCAAAATTGACCTCAACTCGCGCATGTGCACCCTGTCCTTCACAGTTAAGTATGACGCCGTCACCAAATTTTACGTGCCGCACGCGCTGACCAAGCCTTATACCGAGTTCGCTACCAGCCGTGGTCGCCTTCGATCTACGTGCCGGCGAACGCATCGGCCGCGTTACCTGGACGCGCGGCCGGATTTCCTCGATGTGTTCATCAGGAATCTCGGAAATGAACCGCGATGGCTGGGAAAAATTGTCCACTCCATACAGGCGACGTTGTTCGGCGTAGGTGACATACAGTGTTTGCTTGGCGCGTGTGATGCCGACGTAGCAGAGGCGGCGCTCTTCCTCGAGACCGCTGGGATCAGCAATGGACCGCTGGTGCGGAAATAGGCCATCCTCCATGCCAGACAGGAACACGAGGGGAAATTCGAGGCCCTTGGCGGAGTGCATGGTCATCAGCTGGACGCAATCCTCCCAGGCGTCCGCCTGACCTTCACCGGATTCGAGGGCGGCATGCGAAAGGAACTCGTCGAGCGGTGACATTTCCTGAGCCGGGTCCGGCTCGAAACTCTGCGCTGCACTAACCAGCTCGAGCAGGTTCTCGACACGGGTTTCGCTCTTTTCTCCCTTGTCCTTCTTGAAAAATTCAACAAGCCCGCTGGCATGGATAGCGTGGTCGACCTTCTCCTGCAGGTCTATCCCGGCGACGTCTCGCGACATCACTTCGATCAGGTTCAGGAACGCGAGTACCGCGTTGGCGGCACGGCCGTTGAGCTCGTCGCTGGCTACGGCTCCCGCGGCACGCCACATCGAACAACTGTTTGCACGCGCATACGCGCGCATGATTTCGACCGTACGTGCGCCGATACCACGCGTCGGCTTGTTAACAATGCGTTCAAACGACGAATCATCGTCGCGATGGGAAATGAGCCGCAGGTACGCAAGCGCGTCCTTGATTTCGGCACGCTCGAAGAACCGCAGGCCACCGTACACGCGGTAGGGAATGCCGGCATTAATAAGGCCTTCCTCAAGCACACGAGATTGCGCATTTGAGCGATACAGGATCGCAGCATCGGCGCGCAGATTGCCCTGGTCGATCCAGTCGCGAAGCCGGCCAATTACGAAGTCCGATTCGTCACGTTCGTTGTATGCGGCATAGACCTTGATCGATTCGCCCTCGGCGCCGTCGGTCCACAGGTTTTTGCCCATGCGCGAGGTGTTGTTTGCGATGACTGCATTTGCTGCATTGAGAATCGTCGCGGTCGAGCGGTAGTTTTGCTCCAGCTTGATGACGGTCGTCGACGGAAAGTCCTTCTGGAAGCGGTATATGTGTTCGACCCGAGCGCCACGCCAGCGGTAGATGGACTGGTCATCATCGCCGACAACAAACGGGATTCCCTTGTCACCGGCAAGCAGCCGCAGCCATGCGTACTGGATCGAGTTGGTGTCCTGAAACTCGTCCACGAGCAGGTGCGCGAAGCGCCGGCGGTAGTGATCGAGCAGCTCGGCATTGTCGCGCCAGAGCTCGTGGGCGCGCAGCAGGAGCTCGGCAAAATCGACAAGCCCGCCGCGCTGGCAGACCTCTTCATAGGACTGGTAGAGCGCGATCATCTGCCGCCGCGTCGGGTCGCCTTCGTCATCGAGGTGTTGCGGGCGTAGCCCCTCGTCTTTCTGACCGTTGATGAAGTACTGGATCTCGCGTGGCACCCAGCGGCTGTCATCGACCTCGAGGTTCTTGAGCAGCCGCTTGATCAGGCGAAGCTGGTCATCCGAGTCGATAATCTGGAAATTCTGCGGCAGGCCGGCCTCGCGCCAGTGGCGCCGTAGCAGGCGGTGCGCCAGACCATGAAATGTGCCGATCCAGAGGTGGCCGACCGGCATGTTGAGCAAGGACTCGATGCGACCGCGCATCTCGGCCGCGGCCTTATTCGTAAACGTAACAGCCAGCAGGCTGTTGGGTGACAGCCCCTCGACGTCAATCAGCCACGCGGCACGGTGGACGAGCACACGAGTCTTGCCACTGCCGGCACCGGCAATAACAAGCGTTGGCTCGGACGGCGCTGTAACAGCCTGGCGCTGAGCGTCGTTCAGAGATTCGAGGATGGGTGTTATGTCCACGAGCGCATTGTAGGAGCGGCTTTAGCCGCGAACAATCTTTGTTTTTTGGGAAGTCGCGGCTGAAGCCGCTCCTACGGGTCCGGTCCTACTGTTCCCAGACTACGCCGAGGGAATAGCGTGTGCGGTCGTATTCGATACGGGTATCGGTCGAGGCGGTCTCGCGGTACACAAGTTCAGCGACGAGCTTTAATCGCTTCGTCATACGAAAGGTCGCGAGAAACTCGCCGTCGATCGACTCGAGTGTCTTCGGGCCGGCAACCGGGTTGTTAAACGCAAACGCATTCGGATAGTCGTAAACGCGATAGTAGGTGTTCAACTCGAGATCGAAGCGCCGGCCCGGGGACCAGTGAAACTCGAAGCTGTATGCGTCACGCCTGAAATCGTTGTAACCGACATAGCGGTCTTGCCGATCCGTCAGCTCATAGCCAAAGCCGAACCAGACGTCATCGGTAATGCGCTGCCGTGCGAGCAATCCGAATTCCAGATAGTCGTAACGCAGCGCCGGGTTGGTGATCAGCTGATTGCCATTAAGATCGTAGGAGGGTCGACTGCTGAAACGCCGGCTCGATTTCTCGACCGTAAAGCGCAAGAGAGAACTTGAAGCGAACTTGTACTGCACATTGCCGCCGAACACGAAGTACTCATGATCGTATTCGGGAACGAGTTCCGCATCTTCGTAGTCCCACAACTGGCCTTTCATGCGCAGGCCAAACGAGAAATCGCCAAAGCCCTGGATGACCGACAGCTCGGGTCCATAGCGCTTGTAATTCATGCGGTCATCGATTTCCTGGCCGCCCGAGGTCCTGGGGTTACCTGTGTCCGGATCGGTATAGACCTCATCATGCTGCGCAATGGTGAATGCGCTGTAGACGCGACTGCG